>CACYBK010000077.1 GCA_902772635.1 uncultured Lachnospiraceae bacterium
CCAAAGAGCTTTTCCTTCAGCTCCTCAGGGCTCTTCATATCCTTCACGTATTCCTCGGTGATGGGAGGAAGGGGTATGATGGCACGAAGCGACCTGTTGAGCTCGGGGATATCCCAAGAGGTATTCGAGTCGGCGGAATCCTGTGAGATATTGACGCAGTCCGATACCTTCGTCTTTATCATATCTACGATCCTGTCCCTCATGTTCTCACCCTCGAGAACACGCTTTCTCTGCTTGTATACGAGCTCTCTCTGCTCGTTCATGACCTCGTCGTATTCAAGGAGGTTCTTTCTGATGCCGAAGTTGTTCTCCTCGATCTTTTCCTGTGCACGCTGTATAGCACCGGTAAGCATCTTGTGGTGGATCCTCTCACCCTCGGGAACACCGAGAGCCTCAAAGAGTCCCATCAGCCTTTCGGAACCGAAGAGCCTCATCAGATCGTCCTCGAGTGAAATGAAGAACTGGGATTCTCCCGGATCTCCCTGTCGTCCTGAACGGCCGCGGAGCTGGTTGTCGATACGCCTTGCCTCGTGGCGCTCCGTTCCTATTATCTTCAGGCCTCCCGCAGCACGAGCCTCGTCATCGATCTTGATATCGGTACCACGACCTGCCATGTTCGTCGCTATCGTCACGGCACCGTGGATACCGGCCTTTTCAACTATCGCAGCTTCCTTCTCATGGAATTTCGCATTCAAAACGGAATGCTCGATCCCTGCTTTGTCAAGCATCTTGTCGAGAAGCTCGGAAACATCGATCGTAATGGTGCCGACAAGGACGGGCTGTCCCTTTGCATGAGCCTCCTTTACCTCTTCGACGACGGCCTTGTATTTCTCGGCCTTTGTCTTGTAGACGGCATCATCATGATCCACCCTGATAACGGGCTTGTTCGTAGGGATCTCGATAACGTCCATCCCGTAGATATCACGGAACTCCTGCTCCTCGGTAAGGGCGGTACCGGTCATGCCGGCCTTCTTTTTGTACTTGTTGAAGAAGTTCTGGAAGGTAATAGTAGCAAGGGTCATGGACTCACGCTTTACCTTCACATGCTCCTTCGCCTCGATAGCCTGGTGGAGACCGTCAGAATAGCGGCGCCCCGGCATTATCCTTCCCGTAAAGTCATCGACTATCAGGATCTCGTCATCCTTTACTACATAATCCTGATCACGGTGCATGAGATTGTGTGCTCGAAGAGCAAGGATCACATTGTGCTGTATCTCGAGGTTTGCCGGATCCGCAAGGTTCTCAATCCTGAAGAACTGCTCAACCTTCCTCACACCTTCGGCGGTAAGGCTTACGTTCTTGTCCTTCTCATCTACTATGAAGTCTCCGGTCTCCTCCCTCTCAACGCCCATGATGGCGTCCATCTTGGTATATTCGGGAAGATCATCGCCTCTCTGAAGCTGGTTTGCGAGTATGTCGCACATCTCATAGAGCTTTGTGGACTTCCCTGACTGACCGCTGATAATAAGGGGTGTCCTCGCCTCGTCGATGAGGACCGAATCGACCTCGTCGATGATAGCGTAATTCAGCCCCCTCTGTACAAGCTGCTTCTCGTAGACAGCCATATTATCTCTTAAGTAATCAAAGCCCAGCTCGTTGTTCGTAATATAGGTAATGTCGCAGTCATAGGCCTTCTTCCTGTCTGAAGGGCTCATGTCGTTTAAGACGACACCAACCTCAAGTCCGAGGAACCTGTGTACCGCGCCCATCCACTCTGCATCACGCTTTGCAAGATAATCATTTACGGTAACGATATGTACGCCGTTCCCCTCGAGAGCGTTGAGGTAGGCGGGAAGCGTCGCGACGAGCGTCTTTCCTTCACCTGTACGCATCTCCGCGATACGCCCCTGATGGAGGATGATGCCGCCGATCAGCTGGACCTTGAAATGCTCCATATTAAGAGCCCTCTTTCCGGCCTCACGGACTACCGCATAGGCCTCGGGGAGAATGTCATCGAGCGTCTCGCCCTTTGAAAGCCTCTCCTTGAAATAAGGCGTCTTTGCCCGCAGCTCCTCGTCCGAAAGCTTCTGCATCTCGGGTCGAAGCGACTCTATCTTCTCAACTATCGGTGCTATCCTCTTCAGCTCGTGCTGGCTGTGGGTCCCGAACATCTTCGTAAATAAACTCATTTTATGCTCCTGTCTCTATACCACCATCTATCCTGATTTGCACATACGGAGTGCATTTTATCACCAATGGAAAAAACTCTCAACCTAAATCGCACAGGTGAAGGAAACAAGGCTCATCGCCCATCTTCCTTGACATTTAGCAAACAAAAGTTTTACAATTGGCAAGAATAATGTTTGGGAGTGAGAGTCCGCCATGTATAAGCCTGATGTAGTGAAAGAAAGAACCGATATGACGCACCTGACATGGAAGAAGGGCCGGGAATCTTCCGGAACAACCGGAACGCTTCTCAAATCCTCCTTCACTGACAAGGAAGGAGTGCGGCATTACTACAAACTGTCAGATTATTCCGTTACGGAGGGAATCATCGGGCACGAGTGTGTGAATGAACTCGTTTGCAGCAGACTTCTTACAATTCTGGGCGTTGACTGCGTGAGCTACCGTCTTTTGCACGCGCTGATAAATGTTGACGGAAAAGAGATTGATACATGGATCGCAGAATCCCTGGATTTTAAAAAAAGGGGACAATCAAAGATCGCTCTTGATGATTATTATGAAATGAACAGGCTGCCGGAGGAAACGCCTTTTGACTTTTGTGCGCGTATGGGGTGGCAGGAGGAGATATGTCAGATGCTGGCCGTTGACTATCTCATATTAAACAGGGACAGACATGGCGCCAACATGGAAGTTCTGAAAAATAATGCCGGAGAACACTTGCTTTCCCCGCTCTATGACCACGGTCTTTCTTTGCTCCACGACTGCCGCACGCAAAAAGCGGCAGCGGCGTTTGACGTGCTCGATGACTGGCCTGTTCAGAGTTTTTTCGGCGGACATTCAGCGGAAAAGAACCTTCAGCTCATAAGAAAAGAAACCATACCGTCTCTTCGCAGCCCGGAGAAAAGAGACAAGGAAGTCCTGTTTAAAGGGCTTTCAGGCATCCTCCCCGACATCTATTATGAAAAGATGTGGGAAATGATCGAAAAAAGATGGAGGCATTATGATAGATTCATCAAAAATCTGCGCAATAAATAACGAAGCAAAATACGGGACCGGTGTTATCGGATACGTTCTTTACCATGGGAATGAAAAAGAGTTTTCCATAGAACTTGATGAGGCTCTTTCCCTTTCAGACGTCCCCATTTTTTTTGAAACATTTATCAAAAACAGGACTTTCACGATCACCGACCATTTTGCAAGAAAATGGGTTGATCAGCGCATAGTTCCGAAAAACAGGCAGAACCTTGGCATGATCCTGAAAGAGGCCGGCCTTAACGAGTACGATCCTTACGCGCTCCTGCTGTGGGGAGGTGGAAGGAGCTCTCAGGACGATTGCCGCATCACAAGATGTGACGAAAAGAACGCTGTTTTCCCGCTCTGGTTTACAAAGCGTCTGGATGAAAAAATAATGTATCTTTGCCCTCTTTCCAAAGAAAGGGCTCTTGTTTCATTAAAAAGCGGCGTACTGTATCTGATCGGACTCAGGGACCCAAAAAACGCCTATATTTCCGCGGGCGGTGATGCTATCCTGAATAACGGAAAACAGATCCTCCAAAACACGGAATTAAAAGAAACCGGAAACGCCCTCCCCCTGACCATGCAGGATCTTATGGATATCATCTCGGACGAAGTTGTGCCTCCGAAGGCAGCTGAGAATATCCTCTCCTGCAGCAGACAGAACCTTAACTATCTCACATCCCGGGGAATAATCACGAACATTCTTTCCGACAGCTCGCACAGGCTTTATTGGCGGCACGAACTTGGCACCCGGTAGAAGTAAATAATGGTCCCAGGGGACGGAGTCATGGGACCATTCTTTTTGCACGATTTTGGTAGCGTCGTAGAGCAAGCCAAGGTGAAATGTTTGCTCTTGCTGAACGAAGTGAAGATAGAGAAACCGGTAATTTTTGGTCCCTTGACTCCGTCCCCTGGGACCATTTCCAAAGGTGTAATTATCAGACTATTTGTACAATTTTTGATATTTAATAGATTATTTATTGTATTTTCATGTATTTTTCAGAAATTGGGGTTGACATAATCAAAATTGCCTGTTATTATGTGTTCATCACAAACAAGAAACGAGATAGCACCGAGGGAGCTACTCCAGGAGCCTACGAAGGGACACTTCAGATTGAACATGAGAGGTTCAGAAGTTGAACGGAGGGGAGGCGGCGAGGAGCTTCAGAGGTGCCGAGAAAGGCAAGGTGGCGCCACCGGGAACTTAAGTTTTTAAAAGGAGCCGCGCCGGTCGGTGAAGTTTCAAACCGGCAGAGTTGTCCGTTTAGCAGGTAGCAATCTTTTCAGACGAAGGCTGTTTGAGCCGTGAAGGAAAAAGAAGAAGATCGTGCGAAGAGCGAAGCAGGGCGACAGTGGGACGGCGTAGACGGATTCAGCGCATAGGACTTGGGACTCGTCCGGCAGACCGTGAAAGGCGGACTGTGAAGTCGGTAGGAAAAGGAAGAAAAGTATTTATCTTCAGTAAACGGAGGGATTTTTTAAACGGTACCCCCTTCGGATATATGAAAAGGATGGATACGGACGGGCGGTTAGTCGATCAGGTGCGCGAAAGGTTTTGATGGATCGGAGGTATGGTCCGTTGGACACAGCAGTAGATATTGAACATGTAGGCTGAGGCGAAGCGGGGTTCGAAAGAAGCGCTTCGCCTTGGTCTTTATTTACGTACTTTGATCCGGGTTTTGTTCATCCCGATCATGTAGTTGTATTCGATCTCACTCGCAGTCTTCTTAAGCACTGCCATATTCGAGTATTCTTCCGTCGAGGCAGCCGAAGAGATATCAAACGGCCGGCCGATGCTGCTAAAATCGATCAGAATATGATCGGGATATATCTTGAGGATAATATCCAGATCCTCGATCTTGGAATATGTATTCTGTTCAGCCGTATAAACAGTCATTTCCTCTACTGAAACAGCAGTCAATATCGCCTTTTTCTTATCAACTCTTTCTTTTAAACAAAATTCCTGAATGCTTTCCGCTATGTTCGAGATAGCATTATCACTCGTCTTTACAGAGCATTCATAGACCGGTATGTTTTCGTCCTCATGTTCCAAAAGCAAAAGCCTGCTGTATTTTCCGCCGGAACGGACCGATATGATGAAATTAATGATCAAAACAGCCG
Organism: uncultured Lachnospiraceae bacterium; assembly: GCA_902772635.1. Lineage (GTDB taxonomy): Bacteria > Bacillota > Clostridia > Lachnospirales > Lachnospiraceae > RUG306. Next base: position 5,263 of record CACYBK010000077.1, read on the forward strand.
CAAGCAGCAGTACGGAAAGCACCGCATAAGCCTGCCACAGGCCATTGATCCCGTTTATTCTTGTCAGGATCAATGCTGCCGGGATCAGTCCCAAAAAACCGTCCACAAGGCTTATGATGAAAGCATATGTTTTGCGCCCGATTATCGGGAAATAGTACAGGTAAAGGACGGTAAACCCTCTGAACAAAAACATGACCGAGAAAATACGAATCCCGGCAGCCGCAAACGCCGCCGCATCTCCCTGCACATTATAGATCATAAGGATTGCCTGCGGCCAGATCTCAAAGAACAAAAAGAAGATCAGATTGACGAGGAACTGCAGCTTGATCGCCGTCTTCATAATGATCCGGATCCCTGTGAAGTCTCTCTGTCCATAGAGTGAAGAGACGATGGGAACCAACGCATCAAGGAGTCCCGATATGAAAACCGACACCATTGATACCGTCTGAATGCACACCGAAAAGACCTTGGCTCCTGCCAGTCCCGCAAACGAAAAAGCGAGCGCATTGGAAAACGCGACCTTGATACAATATCCGACCTGGTTCGTTGCCGGGGACACGCCTACGGAAAGTGGTTTCGACAGTGATGACAGCTCACGGAAGGAAATTCGCGTAAACGGAAGCCGCATCTTTTTCGCAGCGCAAAGAACAATGATGATGAAAAGCCCGGTCACATACCCCGACAAAGTCGCACATGCCGCACCCAAAAGCCCCATGGAAAAGACCTTGATGAAGACATAATCCATTATAAGATTCAGCACATTTGCCGCTATATTGATGAAGGTACCGGTACCCGGGCGACCTAAGGCCGGCAGGAAGCTGACGATCACCTGTACCGGAACGATCACGACACCCGATATAATAAGTGCCCTGACATAAGACGAGAAGACCGGCAATAATGCTTCTTCCTTACAAAGAAAATATGACAGGGGTTCTGCGAAAAAAATACCGCAAAGCAATATAATGAAAGACAGCAATCCGGCCAGAAGCATGATCGCGGTGAAAACCGTATCTGCCTTCCTGTTTTCATATTTTCCGAGATATCTCGAATAAACGGTTGAACCGCCGATGCCGAGGAGCATAAACATGACCGCAAAAACAAACATGATCGGAGAGGCCATATTAACGAGTGTCATAGTATCCGAGTCGATCAGATTGGCCACGAGGATGCCATCCACGAATTCGTTCAAAGACATTGCCATGGAACTGAGGACTGTCGGCAGGAGAAACTGAAAGAATTTTTTGTTTAATATTTTCCCGTTGCGCATTTCATGCATCTTCCTTTTGTCTCATTTCTTCTCTGCAATAAGGATCATACGCCTTTTCTTTTCGTCATAGGGTGTAAAATACTCACTATAAGCCTCGACCAGTTCCAAACCGCAGTTCAAAAACATTTCTTCATATTCCTTAATATCGTACATGCGCTCCGAAAAGACCCATTTTCCGTCCTCATATGCCTGAATGCACTTCGTTTCGTAATCATATTCGTATCTGAAATACGGTATATTACCGCGAATAGCTTTGTTCTCCTCAGGCGGTTCCGGAGGCCCTTGAACCACCCACAGGTTGGGATTATCTATTACAAGCCTTCCGCCGGGACGTATGCAGTCTGCCATCCTTTGCATGAAAAGCCTGTTTTCCTCATCCGAAAAAAAACCGAAGCTGTTAGCCCAGCTGAAAAACAGATCACAGCCGCCCGGGAAAGACGCATTTCTCATGTCTCCCACATAGAAGTTACCATCGAGCCCTGCTTCTGCAAATCGTTCCTTTGCCATTTTTATGAACCTCGGATTGAGGTCAAGGCCTGTTACGATCGCGCCTTTTTTTGCAAGATGTATAGACACTCTCGCATCTCCGCAGGGACAGTCAAAAACCTTCATTCCCGGATGTGTGATCAAATGCTCTGCTGCCGCAGTGCCATCAGCTACAGCCTTTTCCTCCGAAAAGAGCCAATGATCGTCCGGAAAAGTCTTAAACCACTCACTGTTGCGTTGTCCTTCCATCTTCTGTCCTCCTGTCTACAGTTGATTTACATTGCATCATATACCACAAAAAGGTGATCATCGGTTGTCTACCCTTTCGGGATAGATGTCGTGATTTGCGAGCCGATCCATCGCGATCTTCTCCCAGGGCGTTTTTTGCTTTCCGTAGTTGCAATAAGGATCTATCGATATCCCGCCTCTGGGCAGGAACCTCCCCCACACCTCTATATACTTCGGATCAAGAAGCTTTATAAGGTCATTCATTATGATATTTACCACATCCTCATGAAAATCCCCGTGCTCCCTGAATGAAAAGAGATAGAGCTTTAATGACTTGCTTTCCACCAGCCTTTCATCGGGAACATAGGATATCGTGATGTTTGCAAAATCCGGCTGTCCCGTGATAGGACAAAGGGTCGTAAACTCAGGACAGTTGAATTTCACAAAATAATCCCGTCCCGGATGTTTGTTTGAAAAGAACTCGAGAAGGGTCGGATCGTAATCCGTCGAATACTTTGTTTTTTCACTTCCAAGCTTTGTAAGGTTTTCTTTTTCTCTCATTGTTTTTCCCCCAAAGGAACTATCTTTCTCGAAAGGTACATAAAGGGCGTATCAAGCAGCGCTACTATCGCTTTGAAAAGATATGTCGTGAGCAGGATATTGAGGAAGACTTCCATAGGATAGACTCCCGCAAAGGCGATAGTCACAAACAAGACCGTATCTACTGCCTGGCTTATCAGGGTGCTGCCGTTGTTCCTGAGCCAGAGCTTTGATCTGTCGTTTCCTGTCTTTTTCCAGATGAGATGGTAAAGAAAGACGTCTATGCTCTGGCTTACGAGGTAGCCCACAACGCTTGCGATCGTGATCCTCGGGACAAGGCTGAAGACTGCCTTGAGGCTCCCGCTCACAAAATCACTTTCGTTTGGCGTGAACCAGAGTATGAGCTGGGTTCCGAGGAGCCAGAGGAGCATCACGGAAAAGCTGTACATTACTGCCTTTTTCGCCTCAGCCTTTCCATACTTTTCGGAAAGGATGTCAGTGACAAGAAAGGTGGATGCGTAAAGCACATTTCCGGCGGTGGTCGCGACCCCGAACATATCCACATTTTTGCAGACCGCTATATTTCCGAGTATCGTCGCAAATACGGAAAAAACAAAGAGTCCCGTCTTTCCGAAGAGCTTATAGAAAAGAAGCACCGCGAAAAGGTAGATTAAAACATTCAATAAAAAAATGATCTCATTGGGCACTTTATCTGCTCTCCTGTTCGTATTCTACCGGATCCTTGATCCCGTTCAATGAAAAAGCCAGAAGCCTGTCCCTGCAGGTCCCGCAGAGGCCGCAGGCCTTGTCCCGGCCCTCATAGCAGCTCCAGGTGAGTTCAAAGGGCGTCCCCGCCTCTGCCCCTGCTGCCACAACATCAGCCTTGGTCTTGTCTATAAAAGGAGCAACTATTGTAAGCTGGTTTCCGCTCCCTATCCGGACAGCCTCGGCGATCGCGTTGTTAAAGGCTTCGCTCGTATCCGGATATGCGCTCCCCGCGCCGTCATCGGCATGGGCGCCGTAATATATCTCACTGCAGCCGTGTGAAAGCGCGATCGCCGCAGCGCTTGAAAGAAAGAGTCCGTTCCTGAAGGGCACATAGGTATCTACCGGCTGTCCTTTTGCTTTTTTCACCTGCTTTGAATAGTCTTCATGCGCGATCTCTTTGCCTGAGCCCTCAAGAAGTGAGCAATCGCTTTCCGCAAACAGCTGAAGCAGATCAAGCTTTTGTAAGCTCACACCATAGAAGGCCGCTATCTTTTCAGCAGCCGAAATCTCTTTCTTGTGCTTCTGGCCGTAAAAAACGCAAAGTCCCATTACTTCTTTTGCACCATACTTTTTTACTGCCAAAGAGAGACAGACCGAACTGTCAAGTCCGCCGCTCAAAAGTACCAAAGCCTTCAAAACATCACCTCTTTAATAAGCCGAAAGTCAACAAAACAGGCGTCCGGAAGGACCGGGCACCTGTTTATTCCTGCAAAGTTCTTTTGATCTCTTAAGCAAGGGCCTTTGAAGCCTTTGAAAGGAAGATCATGAATGAGAACCAGTAAACGATCTGAAGGATGAGAACAACTATTGCGAGGATTTGCGCTACGGGAGTAGGGAATATGATTATGACATCAACAATAAGCGTTATAAGGATGATCACAAGAATGAGCTTCTGGATATTGAGTCCTTTCTCTGCAAGGTCAGCCCTGCCCTTTCTCGTAAGCGCTTCAGCCGCATAAGCAATGGTCAGCATGATCACTACAAGATCAAGTGCGGTTGAAACTATCCTGAGGAGCTGAGCAAGCATGGGAATCGCCTGAACAAAGGACGGAATGATCGAGCAGGCAAGGGAGATCAATGCAAGAATAAGCACTGTCTTGAACCTTGCGTCATCCTTTGAAGCATTACCAATTCCTACAAGCGTAAAGATAGTGCCGAGGACAAGAAGCGCCAGCCCGACAAAGAAGATCACGCTCATTGCCGCAGTCATCCCCGCGAAACCGGCCATTGCTGCGTTATAATCCGCATCCTGATTGACCGTCGCCATAGCTATCGCCAGAATAATAGAACCGCCAAGGGTTCCAAGTATGGTGCCGATAAGTGTCATAATCCTGCTGACAAAGATCTGATGAAGACCTTTCGCCATATTCTTTGTTTCCATATGAAAAACTCCTTTCTTTTAAAAAAACAAGGGAAATTCTAATCCTTATCCCCATCAAAAAAAATATACAAATTTACCGATTAGTAGAAAATGAATAACAAAGAGCGTTGTTCACTTTCTCCTATAGTATTTTCCCAGCAGACGCTCGGTCAGAGGAAAACGCCGAAACAGCTTTGAGAAAAGATAAAGCAGCACTGCTCCCACAAAGCACGCGATGAAGCCGCAAACCAGCGCACTTCTGAAAAGTCCGAGTGAAGGAAATACAGCTATCCCTTCCCTTACAAATCTTATCGCGTTGAAGGAGAGGACACTTACCGCTGCCATCATGATGAAGCCGAAGACCCAGGCCTTGTAGATGATGCCCATGAAGGCACCGATCACCATGATGAAAAGCGCCGTAAACATCAGATTTCCGGCATAGAGCACCTCATTTTCCGGCGCCGTCCAAAGCTTTATTCTCTCAAAAAGCGAAGCCACTATGAATCCGATCAACGACGATATGAGATAGACAAGCGCAGGCATCTTGCATTGAAGAGCCTCCCTCTTCGGGGACGAAGCACAATATGTTGAAACGCCTATCGTAACCAGACCTGACGGCGCCTCGATGAAGGCAAAGCAAATGAAGAACGCGCTGAGGGAATTCGCAAACTCAAGGCGCCCTGCAAGGATCCCTATTGCAAGAAAGATAATGGCAGTAACTATTGCAGAGACAGCCTGCGGAGTATAGAGTCCGAGCAAAAAACCCGATGTCAGAGGGTTCCTTCCCAGGGAAGCGGAAAAGTCTTTCCTGATCCCAATTTCTTTTTTCCTTCTCTTTCTCCCTGAAGCATCGTCAAGGAAGCCCTTTTTGTATTTGTCCCATCCCCTCAAAAGCACGAGAACAGTACCTGCTATTGCGGACGAAAGTCCCATTATGAAGACTATCGAGAGGATAGTGGATTCGCCTATGGCGTCATTGTCATTGATATAAAAGATGAAGCCTGTCAGTACGAAAAAAAAGATCATGACCACAAAGGGCATGACCTGCCTGTTGTTGATGTGCCGGGTGACAAAAAGAGAAAGAGCGCTCATCCCGTAGGAAAGAAGGGCGCAGCCTGCCGCCATGAGTATGTAGCGCAGCCTTTCCCCGGTGACTGATATATCAAGCCCCTGCACCACAAATATCCCGGGAATGAAATATACGGCAATAAGTATCGCTCTTCTGATAAGGTCGCCCTGAAGAGCCAGCATGAAAAAATGCCCGCCGGTCTTCGACATACGAAGATATTCCGGAAGACCTCCGTTCTTTGAATAAGCGCCGAAGAAAACCCCGATATCGGAGATCGCTTCGACATAAAAGATAATGACGACCGACACCAGCTCCATCAAAAAGAACACAGCGGAAAACTCGAAATTCGTCCTCTGAAGGAGCCATGAATCAGGCACTCCTATTATCCTGTAGGCCAGAAGCGTAAAGACCCTGAACAATAGGAGTCCTGCCTGATACAAAAGCAGTATCAC
>CACYBK010000078.1 GCA_902772635.1 uncultured Lachnospiraceae bacterium
CAGCCAAGAACCTGAAAGGCCTTTACTGCAAGGGTCCTTATCTCCTCTCTCTGGAAAGAGGAAAGCTCTGCAGGAAGCTTTCTCGAAACAGATGTCGCCATTGAGCCGGACTTTGTGCCTGAAGAACTCTTTGCACCCTTCGAACCGCCCTCATATTTGTCGGCATAAGAGAGGATGTCCTTTGTGTGAATGGGCTCCTCGCATTCCGATGCCTCGGCCTTGTTCTCATCCCCGAGCACTGCGCAGTTGATCTCCCGAAGATTTGTAATGGCGTGCTCTACTATTATCTTTCTTGAATAACGAAAAGCGTCATCCACTGAGTGGAGAAGCTCGTCCCTGTTCTTTGCGACCGAGATCCCCACCGAGGATCCGAGGTTGTAGGGCTTCACGATCACGGGATAGCCCACATGCTCTTCAATTGACGCTATCAGATAGTCCATTCTGGCGTAATCGGAGAGCGTATAGCAAAAGCCGTCAAGCACAGGTATCCCGTTCTCCCGAAGGATCACCTTTGAAGCATATTTGTCCATACCGAGAGCCGAAGGCGTTACATCACAACCGGCGAAGGGAACGCCTATGGTCTTTAAATAACCCTGAAGAGTCCCGTCCTCGACATTCGTTCCGTGAACCACCGGAAATACCATATCTATCGGGATGGGCGAGGAATAGATATCCTTCTTCAAGAGCTTCTTCTTTGCGGGAAAAGGCGTAAGGAAAAATTCGCCGCTTTCCTTGACAATTATGACTCTCTGTGAGGCTAAAAGGAGAGAATCTATATCCTTATAGCTTTCGATCTGTCCAACCTTCTCACCTACAAAGAGGCATGAGTCCTTGGTCATATATACGGGAGTGATCACATATTTTTCTGGGTTCATATTCTGTACAGCCTGAAGCGCGGAAATGATAGAGACCTCGTGCTCCACACTCCTGCCGCCGAAAACCACGGCTACTCTGAGTTTTCCTGTCTGGGGTTCGCTCATTTTTTATGCTCCTTTTTTTTAATAATTTTCCGGAAGATCGTTTTCAAGCAGTATGAACTTGTGCCGGCTCGACCTGATCCCTTTATATGCGTATTCTATCGCTTCCTTCACATCATTGAAAACGAAGATCCTTTCTTCGTCAAAACCTTCAGAAAGAGCGCCTTTTTTGATGGCATTTACATTCTTTTCACCAAGCCCCTTTGTACCGGCGACAAGGATGATATGATCCATATGAAACTCTGCCATATATCTTCCGAAGGCTTCGTTGTACTCTTCCTGCTTTTCCCCGAGTTCGACCATTCCGGGTGTCACCACTATCTTTTCCCCGTCCTTGAAGAGAGCCATTGTCATCACGGCAGCCCTTGAGCCGACAGGATTTGAATTGTAAGCATCATCCACTATGGTGACATTATCCCCGCCAGGGCGAAGGCACATCCTGTGTTCCGCAGGACGAAGCCGTCTCACCGGAACTATCAGCTCTGAAAGCTCAATCCCCATGACCGATGAAACACTTATGGCAGCGAGCACATTTATGACATTATAGCCCCCTATGAGCTGCATTGCAAAAACTGTCTTTTCCCCTTTGGGAGAAGTAACAACAAATGAAGTCCCGGACTGGTCAGCCTTTATATCAGAGGCTTTGTAGCCGTTTACCTCTACTTCATCTCCTGTCTGATACCATATTATCTTTTCGTATGAGTTTCTCGAAGCCTCTTCATCCCTTATGTTTTCGTCGTCAGCATTCAGGAATATCATTCCGCCGTTTTTCGTCACGCTGTCAAAAAGCTCGAACTTCGTCTTTTTGACATTTGAGATATCACCGAAGGTCTCCAGGTGCTGGGGGCCTACTGCCGTGATGACGCCATGATCGGGCTCCACCATATCGCAGAGCTCCTTGATGTCTCCCACATTTCTGGCTCCCATCTCACAGAGGAAGATCCGGTCATTCCCCTTCATATTTTCCCTTATCGTCCTTACAACTCCCATCGGAGTATTGAAGGATGAAGGTGTTGCGCAGACCTGATACTTTACGGACAATAGATCCCGGAGGAAGAATTTGACCGATGTCTTTCCATAGGAGCCCGTGATCCCTATCACTATAAGTCCGTTTTCCCTCATCTTTGAAAGCTTCTTTTTTGCATCATTAATGAAGGATGAAGCCACCGCCTTTTCAACAGGCGATATCAATATTGAGGAAAGCATTATAGAATAAGGCGTCAATGCAGTCATGAAAAGAAGGCCGCCGGAAAGGAAGGCGATCGCAAGCAGAAGATCCTTCAGAATGAAGAATGGAATGAAAAAAAGAGCCGCCGGGATAATGAATGTAAAGATAATATGCGTGCACAAAAGCCGCTTTGCCCGGCTCGTCATCACAAGAGGCTTCTTTGACCCTGCCTTTTCAATGAAGCGGTAGCCTCCCGCTATCCCGTCCGAAAGAAAGAAAGCAAAAACCGCTGCAACTATTGCGATCACAGCGCACATCACAGTAAATGATCTGGTGTAGACATAGATACGATAAAGGAGCAGGAAAAACACGCTCACAAAAGCAAAACCCATGGTGGTCGGGATTATGTTCTGACGCGGCATATTCTTTGAGAGCCACCTTTTGTAATCACTTCTCTTGTAGCTTGAAAGCTGGAACATGTGGATGGAATAAAGGGAAAGTGATCTGAAAGCAAAGATCGCCGAAACAATGATGATAGAAAATAATATTAAAAAGACTGTTTCCATCACTTATCCTCCGGCAGAAAGAGATAGCTTTTCAATATGCCCCTGAAGGTATTGATGTCCTCTATGAAGCAGTAATGGCCTGTATTTTTGATGACGGAAAGGCCGGAGTTTTTGATGAGGGAATTCATTTTTTCTCCATCCGAAAGAGGTGTTGCCGTATCCTTCTCTCCCCAGATCAGAAGAGTCTCATAAGGTATCTTTGAAAGGCAGTCAGTGAGGTCTTCGTTTATCGCCATCACCATCGCCTGCTTCATGATGGGCGTTGAATTCCTGTAATCAGCGCTGCCCTGGCGCGAAAACCAGAGGTCTATCATGTCGGGAGCAAGCTGATGGACGAAATCATTTTGGAATACTTTTTTCAAGAATTTGTAACGGAGAATTGAACACTTCTGCTTGAAGGTCTTTTTTGCCTTAAGCCCCGCCGAATCAAGGAGGATAAGCTTTTCTATTTCAAAAGGAATATCCTTTGGTTCGCGGGAGGTAAGCTTTATTATTATCCTTCCGCCGTAGCTGTGGCCGAGGAGGATCACTTTTTTTATCGAAAGAGCGGAAAGGAAGCGGATCAGAAAGTCTGCGTATTCATCCACGTTCCAGGCTCGATCGGGCTCAGCTGTCTCTCCGAAGCCCGGGAGATCAAGCCTTATCACGCGAAAGTCCGGGGACTCTGATACTATGAAGGATGAGATGCTCTCATAGACGCTCATGTCGGTCCCCCAGCCCTGGAGGATGACTATGGTATGAGGCGCTACTGTGCTTCCCTCTGATATGCAGCTTACATCTATTCCATCAACGTTTACGGTCATATCTTATCACACAAATCGACCCGGCAGAGCACCCCCCTGCCCCGCCGGGTCGAACCAAAAATCCAATCGCTGTTTTCTGATATTAGCACATTTGAAAAAAAAAGGAAACCTCAAAAAACCGCCCTCCATATGATGAAAAGTATGAGGAGATGGGCGGGGTAGAAAATGTAGAAAAAGTATTTTCTCTGAGACCCCTTGGAGCCGTTGTACATGGCTATCGGAAGGATATCGATAAGGGCTATGAGCTCACTCCTTGAGGTTGTAAACACAAGGATGACCACTGAAAGAGTGAAGGCAAGGAGCCGCCGGAGCTTAAAGCCATAGGTCACGACCTCATAGATATCCTCCCTGCCGTTTCTTGTTTCGCGCCGCATCACGCGGCCGTTTCCCGTCTCCCCCATGAAGTACATTATGAGGACCGCCGCAACGCCGCCTGCCGCATAATCAGTAAAAAGAAGCTTCCCCGCGTATATGGAGAGGGCCGCTATGAAAAAGGAGGCGACATATGATATTATCCTCAGAAAAATGCTCTCCCACGCCCTTCTCGTAAGAAACTCCACAAGGGTTATCGCAAGCCCTCCCAGAAGAAGGGTGATCACCACATTCTGATAGCCGGTATAGAAGAAGGACTTCTTGAAAGCAAGGTCAAAGGGTATCTCCGAGATCAGCGCGAATATGAATAGACGAAACAGGTACTTTGCCCTGTTTCTCGTATGATAAAAGCCCTCTGCAAGAAGGAATATGAAGATGGGAAAGGCTATACGCCCGATGCCGCGTCCTATCTGATAGACAGCCTGTATGTCAAGCCCCGTGAAGGGACCTGCTATCACCATCCGCCCGGACATCAGATCCGGATATTTCCCGCTCAAAAGCGGAGCAATGAGGACATAGGTGATATGGTCTATGAGCATTGTGACGATGGCTATGACCTTGAGGGTAAGTCCACTGACCCTTCTTTCATCAGTCATCTGCGATGATGACCTCTCTTGGCTTTACCCTGTGCATCGCGCGGAGCATCTCGATATCAGGTTCAAAATAAGCCCTGAACTGCTCTCCCCTGTTTGATGAGTCCTTTCCGACTATGCAGTAAATTACAGCGCCGGGAGTACTCCCGGTGCAGTCATACGTCCTGATCTTGAGCTTCTCATACTCTTTGAGCGCGGGTGAGGTGAGAGGTGCGAGGATATCAGTATCCTCTTTGAAATTGATATTGAAGAGAGTCTTCCTCTTTGCCTTTCCGATAACCCTCGCAATATCAAAATATCCTCCCGTGAAATTGTAATCAAACTCCAGGCTCATTGAGCGAAGCAGGAAGTAGATCATCACATAAAGGACGATCGACGCCATTATGAATAATGCTCCCGCACCTGTCACAAGAGTGATGACTCCGCCGAGGAGAAACGTGGTCGCAAGTATGAAGAGCACCACCGCAAGTATCTTCTGCAATATTGATGGTTTTCGAATTACAGTATCTTCAAAAAATCTTTCGTCAGTCATGACATATCCGCCTTATCCTTTTTTCTTCTCCCTGCATTTTTCAATAGTATGCTTCAGGAGGTCTATATCTATCGGCTTTGCGATATGATCGTTCATACCCGCTTCCTTGCAGCGTTTCACGTCTTCATCAAAAGCATCCGCAGTCATTGCAATGATGGGGATCGACTTTGCGTCGGGATGTCCTGAGGCTCTTATCTCCTTTGTGGCCTCGATACCGTTCTTGTTCGGCATACGAAGATCCATAAGGATCAGGTCATAATGCCCGGCCTCTGACTCTTCAAACATATCGATCGCCATCTGGCCGTCCTCGGCGTGGTCTACGGATACTCCCTCTTCTTCGAGCAATGTCACGACGACCACCGCGTTCACATACTGGTCCTCCGCAAGCAGCACCCTTGTTCCGGAAAGATTGATCTTCCCCGCTTCATTTGATCCGTCCTTTGAAAGATCCCTCCTGCCGCCTTCCCTGTATTCGGAAAGCCCGTAATAAAGAGTGCTCCTGAAGAGTGGCTTTGAGATGAAGCCGTTGACCTTCGCTTCCCTTGCCTCCTCCTCAATATCGCTCCTGTCATAGGCAGAGATAATGCTTATCGGCATATCGTCTCCGACTATCTCACGGAGGCGCTTTGCTGTCTCAATGCCGTTCATGCCGTCCATCTTGTAATCCATCAGCACTGCAAAGTAGGGTTCGCCGGAATCCCTGGCGCTTTCTACCATGCCGATCGCCGCCTCTCCGTTTTCCGCGGCATCCGGCCTTACGCCAAGCTCTTTCAATGTCATTACCGCGCTCTCACGGAGGTCTTCGTTGTCATCCACCACAAGGATCCTCCAGTCGGGAAGCTTCTCATCCTCGGCCGGCATCTCGGCCTTTTGAAGATCGAGGATGACATGGAAGGTAGTGCCCTCACCCTGGGCGGAATTGACCTCGATCTCTCCGCCCATCGCATCGATGATATGCTTCGTGATCGCCATTCCAAGGCCGGTTCCCTGGATCTTGTTGACGCGCTTGGAATCCTCTCTTTCAAAGGCGTTGAAGACCTTTTTCCTGAATTCCTCCGACATGCCTATTCCGGTATCGCTTACAGTGATATGGTTTCTCACATAGCCTGCTCCGAGAGGAGAAGCCTCCTGCGAGAGCGATATCGAGATTGAGCCGCCTTCGGGTGTAAACTTCATGGCGTTGCTCAGGAAATTGAGAAGGACCTGATTCAATCGTACTCCGTCGCACATTACATGCTCGCACTGAATACTGTTAATGAATATGTCAAAGTTCTGCTTCTTTTCGCGGAGCTGGTTCCTGATGATGTCACAGACCGTTCCCATAGCTTCCTTCAAAGAAAGAGGCTCAAGATTGATGGTCATCTTTCCGCTCTCGATCTTTGACATATCAAGGACATCATTTATGAGGCCGAGAAGCTGCTTTCCGGCAAGATCTATCTTCTTCAGGCAGTCTTCGACCTGCTCGGTATTTTTGATATGTGACTTCGCGATAGCGGTCATTCCGACTATGGCATTCATCGGCGTCCGGATATCGTGGCTCATATTGGAAAGGAATTCGCTCTTTGCCTTGTTGGCGTGCTCCGCCTCCTCCCTTGCCTTCTCCGCCTCCTCTCTTGCCCTCATGGCTTCGTCGTTTGCTGTCTCTGCCTCCTGCAGAGAATCTTCTGCCGTCTGCCTTGCAGCAACAGCCTCTTCTGTCGCGCTCTGAGCCTCCATCATAGCATCCTCGGCGCTCGCGCGCGCTTCATCAAGCGCAGCCATCTGCTTCTGGCTGAGCCGGTAATACATCACGAAAACGAGGAAAATGCCAAGCCCCAGGATCACGACGCAGACTGCCATTGCAGCAGCGCGTGAGGAACCCATGTCCTCTATTGTCTCATCAAGGACACCGTAGGGCATGACGGCGACCATCGTCCAATGGCTTCCCTCAAGGGGCGCGGCATAGAGATTGCGGCGCTCCGTTTTTCCTGTGTCGGGATTTGTGAAGATAACGGAAAACGAATATTCCGTCCTGTTCTCTATGGCTTCAGAAAGGTTTGTGATTATATTTTCGACATCGCTTCCGTCAGACGGCTTTGAGTATTTGGTCAGCCTCTGATAAAAATTGTCCTCATAGGAATCATCATTTCTGACAAGATATGTTCCGTCCGGATTTAAGATATGAAAATAAGCAAGAGTCCCGGCAGCGTCAAGATGGAGCATGTCAAGGAAGAGATTGAATCGTCTGCAGCAGATGATGCCTATGCTGTTCTCACCGTTTGACATGGGATAGCTTGCCGGGTAGACCCAGCCTACGATATCTTCATTTGAGTTTCTTCCCCTCGTGACCGCGAACTCATCCTTGTCAAGCCTCTTTATCACAAAATCGACATCTTCAAGGCTTTCAAGCTTTGTCCCGTATACCGTCTCTATCGTACCCTTCCCCGAGATCAGAGCGCAGGTACGAAGATCCTGAAATTCAGCAGCCTCAGATATATATTGTTTGCAGGATTCGGCTGTAGGTGAGGGGTCCCTTGCCATCGCTCTGTCTATGGCGCGCGTAAGGTATTTCAGCTGATTGTTTCTGATGGAAACAATGGAGCTGTAATGGTAGGCGGCCTCGTTTGTAATGCCGGTGAGATAGGTCTTTCCGATCTTCTCCACGTCTATGCCCGTCTCTCTTGACATAAAGCGGTTCATCCCAAAGAAAGTCGCAACGGAGAGCGCGGCGATGAAGATCATTCCAAAGGTTATGAGCCTGGTGGATTTCTTCCTCATAGGATTTTCATATACTCCTCTCGCTGGCTGTCTATAGCCTCCATATCCTTCTGATCCGGAAGGTTCCGCCCTCTCAATACTTCGGTGACCTCATCGAGCTCATCCGCGAGAGGATAAAGGCAGAGATTTGAAAGTATACCCTTGAGGGCGTGGGCGGCTTCAAAGGCGCCATCAACGTCCTTTGCAGCTACCTTCTCCTTCAGGATGCCGAAATTCTTGTCCTTTAAGGCTGTACCTATAAGCATCGCGTAAAGATCTTCTTTTCCGGCGCATCTTTTCAGACCTGTTTCAATATCCGCGCCTATGGCATGTGCCTTTTCTATCACTTCGTTCATTTTCCTGCCTCTTGCTCCTTCTTGATAATCTCCTCAAAGTCCTCAGCCGAAACAGGCCTGCTGAAATAGAAGCCCTGTACCATATCGCAGCCCATGGTCTTCAGCTTTTCAAGCTGTTCCTCCGTCTCGACTCCCTCGGCATTTACCTCGACCTGAAGGACGCTTGCGATGTTCATTATTATTTCTATTATCTTTTCATTTTCGGGACTTAAGTGCATCTTGCCGACGAAGCTCATGTCAAGCTTTAAGACATCAATCGGTATCAAGCCCAGGATATTAAGCGCTGAATAACCTGTCCCGAAATCGTCCATCTCGAGGATGAAGCCCGACTCACGAAGCTTCTTCACCGCGTTTATCATGGTCTCCTGCTTCTCGGAATAAGCCGATTCCGTGATCTCCACATGAAGGTTCTTTTTCTCGATGCCGGCGGACTCCACAAGCTCTGTAAGAGTTTCGGAAAGCTGCGGATCAAAAAGGTCTATCCTCGAGGCATTTACGGAAACCGGGATCGTGAAGCCGAATCGGTTCTCCCAGTCCTTCACCTGAAAAGCGGCCTTCTTCCAGACAAACCTGTCAACGAGCTGAATGAGGCCGTTCTGCTCAAAAAGAGATATATACTTGTCGGGTGTCAGGAAACCAAAGTCCTTGTGTATCCAGCGGACAAGCGCCTCAGCCCCGCAGAGCACCGGTCTTTCTCCCTTGATCGCATATTTGGGCTGGTAATATACAACAAACTGCTCTGTCTCCAGTGCCTGATTGATATCATGAATAAGACGCTGCTTGAAAAGAGTGGTCTCCCGAAGCTGCTGGTCATATATCGCAAGTGAGGCCTGATAATCATCCTTTATGGTATCTCCGGCGATCTTCGCGTACTGGAATACGTCCACAAGTCCTACACTCTTGCTCTCGCGCTTGAATATACCGAGCCGCACGTGGATGTTCGCATTCGGGAAGTCAGCACGAAGGCGCTCATTGATATCCTTTGTGAGCTTTTCATAATCCTCCGAGCGGATGACGTAAAGATAAAACACATCACCCTCGCCGTGCCCCGCGATACCGCCATGCTGACCGGCATAGATATGGAGAACATCGGAAAGGGACTTGAGAACTCCCTCAGCAACACTGTTTCCGTATATCTCAGTCAAAAGCCCGAACTGATCTATGTCCGCGACTATCCCGTCCATCTCCGACTCCATATGGAACCTGTCGATGAGTTCGCAGTACTTTAAGAAGAAGCGCCTTGTATAAAGTCCCGTGAGCTCATCCCTCTCTACGGATGAGATGATCTGCTTGTGCTCAAAGAATCTGACCGTTCGATCCACCCTTGCAAAGATGATCTCCGGCATATCATAGGGCTTTGAGATAAAGTCAGCCGCTCCAAGCCTCAAACTCTCAACCTCCATTGATTTTTCGGAGGTGAGGACTATGAAGGGGATCTGCGCTGTCGCAGGATCGGACTGCATATGCTTGATGACATCAAAACCGTTCATCTTCGGCATCATGAGATCGAGAAGGACTATGGACAGGAGACCTTTGTTCTCCTGAATGAGAGACCAGGCCATTTCTCCATCCTCTGCCTCAAGTATGTTGTAATCATTCGAAAAAATATTGCCGAGAAGGAGGCGGTTCACCTCTTCGTCGTCAACTATGAGCATTGTGCGTTTTGAATCCTTGAAAAGCTCTAATTCTGTTTCCATACACTGTCCTCCAAAACTGAAAAAGCAGCAGGGGAACTCCCCCTTTAAAAACATAAGGATAGAATAGCAAAAAAACCCTCTGCTTTCAAGCAGAGGGCTCAGTGCACGGACTTCGTTTTCAATGTATCGTAATGGGATCCCCCGTAAAGCCGGTCTCCTCTTCAGAACCTCCCTTATCGGGCTTTTGCTCTGAAGTTCCCTCGTATTCAACGGGGTCCGGCACGGGAATATTGACAGATGTCTCAGCAGATGAAGAGCCTTCGCCTTCAAGAGGTTCCCCTTTGGCCGGGGTATCGGATGAACCTCCAGCATCGCCTTCAGCATCAGGATCGGTAAGTGCGACCGCACCGCCCGCAAAACCGGGTGAGACTGCCTCCTGAGAGGTCGCCGGTTTGTCCGTACCTGCCGCGGACTGACCCGTGGTCTCTTCCGATGAAGCAGATGAAGCCGGACTATTCTGTGCCGAAGCTTCCGATGTCTTCCGTCCGTCAGTTGAAGGATCCTGCGGCTTGACATCAGCGACTGTCACAGCTTCCGTCTTCAGTGTGCCGTTTTCAAGCTCCACACGTGCCGCCGACTTTCCCTCCTTTGAAGCGTTCTGCCTCTCCGTCTCGGAAGCTGTGATCGCGATAACGTTTGCTCCCTCTCCGGTAGTCGCCTTGGCGGCTGTCTCGGCAGTTTCCTTCAGTGAGGCTGCCGTCCTTTCGTCATTTGAAGTAACGGAGATAAGTATCTCCTCAGAGCCGTCCTCGATATAGCCCTTGTCCTTCATTATCTCTATAGTCTGTTTGATGGCATTCTCAAGCGTCTTTCCCTTGATATTCTTCTGATTCAGTTCCTCGGTGATCGGAGCCGCATCATCTGAAAGCGCTACCGCCCGAAGGACCAGATTGTCACGGTTCAGTGAATACTCAATAGAAGGCTTCACATCAATAGTAACATATGAGGAAACTATGTTGTCCCTGTAGACCTTCGTCCCTCCGACTCCGGCCAGAACTGCAAGTGCAGCCGCTGCTGCCGCAACAGCGGTCTTGAAGCGTCTCTTTGTAAACCGCACAACGCTGCCGGTCTGCCCCGCATCAAGCTCTATCTCGGCGCCGACCTCATAAGTCCCCTTTATACGGACAAAGGCTCCATCCTCCCTCAGTATCGCACAATATCCGTCTTTTGTTTCTGTTACTAAGCCTTTCATCTCACTGCCCGCAAAATAATGCCTTTCTTTCACTATTACTTCATGCTGTCAATGTATCCGGCAACCAAAGGATAGCTGCCGCCGAGTATCAGCGCACATGCGATCACATATCGTCTGTGCCTGTCTATTATCTTTCTTGAGACACCGCTCTTCTCGGTAAGCTCCTTCATAGGAAGGACCTTTTTTTCCTTAAGCGATCCCATCATCTCAGGTGAGGAAAGGAGCGTCCTTATGGCAAGAGCCGTGCTGTCCTTTGTCTTTCCGGCCTTCGGAGAGCACTCGGTGAGGTCCATAAAGGAAAAGCCATATTCCGAGAAAAGACGACTCAATTCCTGTATCTCATCTTTTATCTCTTCGCTTCTTACTCTTTCCGCCTCTTTTTCCTCAGCCAGGAGAGCCTCTTTCTTCATCACCTCTGAGGAGATCGAAGAAGAAGGATCGTCAGACGGATCCAAAAACTCAGTTCCTCCCGTATCCGCCGGGATCTCGTTCTTTCTTCGCTGATCCCTTCGAAGGAGGTCTACGACTCTTCTCTTGATGACTACGGAGGCAAAGGGATAAAAATTTCCTTTTGAAAGATCGTAGGCATTCAAAGCCTCCGAGAAGGCCATGAGTGCTACAGACCACTCATCATCACTGTATGTGATGAATCGTCCTGCTGCCGCCGAAGCCTGCTTCAGGATGAAATTCCTGCTGTCTTTGATGAAGCCTTCAAGCTCTTCCTCAGAGGATAAAGCGGCTACTGCCCTTTCATTCACACCGGGAAGATCAGACTCTGTCCTCTTTTCAGAAGGGATATCCATACCGTTTTCAGTTCGCTTTCCGAAAAAATCACTACTCACGGCACGTTCCTTCTGCTCTCATCAAGAAATAATTCGACATAGCTTATTGAAAAACCGGGGTCGACACGACCCGGCCAAAAAGATGCAAAGAAAAACATTGTTGTCTCTACAAAAGCAGGCTCGCAACTGCTTTAGCATCATATCTCACGGTTGAAAGCCCGCCCGTCTCTATCTGATAGAGCGCATTTCCCGCTATATGCTCAGCGGCCTGCTCGAGATCGCGACAGCCTGTTGAATCCGAAAAATGGGAAACGATCTTTTTCACCGCGTCATCCGTTACCACGCACTCTTCCTTCTTCATGCCAAGCCGCCTCAAGGTCTTTGGAAGAGAAAACTCAGTGAATATTATCTCCTTTTCCTTTGGAGTGTAATCCGGGATCCTTATCACTGAAAAGCGTGAAAGGAGCGGTTTTGAGATATGCTCTATATCATTTGCGGTCGCTATCGTATATACGCCGTTGGTTGGTATCTGGCATTCCATATAATTGTCGGTATAGCCCAGATTGTCAAGAAGTGTAAGCAAGGTATCCGCAGAGGCGCCGGACTTTCCGTCTCCCGAAGCCTTGTCAAGCTCATTTATAACGAACACGAGGTTCGAACTGCCGGTCTCCGCAAAGGCCTCCATTATCCTCCCGGGGCGGGCATTTGAATAAATCCGGCTGGTCCCCGTAAGGGCTTCGGGATCTCTGACCGTGCTCATATCAAAAACGGTAAAGGGGATCTTCAATATCTCTGCCACAGCGTATGCTATCCTTGATTTCCCGGTACCCGCCGGTCCCACGAGGAGCAGACCGTAGCTTGGGAGAGTATGTGTCCTGTTGATCTGGATTATGGTCTCAATGACCCTCTGCTTCACATCCGAAAGCCCGTAGAGTTCCTCATCGAGTATCCGTCTCGCCTTCTCCGGATCTATTGGTGAAAAATAAGTACTCTTCCAATAGACATTCAGCATGAGAGTCAAGGCACGCATCGCGTGTTGCTTCTCCTGTTCCGATATCCCGTCGGTTTCACAGATATTGACATTTCTCGCAGCCCAGAGCCTGATGTTTGATGGCAATGTCACTCCCGCACAGTCAAGATAATTCCTGATCGAAGTAATGTCGTTCAGCATCGGCTCGGGAAGGGGTCCCTTTTTGTCCTCCTCATTCTTCTGGAGAACGGAACTTTTGATATGGGATATAGTACAGCGGAGGAAATCATCATCCGTCTCTCCGAAGCTCCCGTCGATCACTTCAGCCTTCGCCGCCGAAATGCCGCTCACGAAGAAAAGATCCCGATTCACTCTTCCGATCAGATTGATAAGGACATGATGCTTCCCGAGCCACGAAAAGAGTTCCGCAAATCGAAGATCCATGCTCTCTATCATAATACGGGTGGAGTTCCTGTCATCCGCTTCAAAGAAAAGCCCCCTGTCGGGATTTGTAAAGGCCCCCTTCAGCTTTCTCGAAAGGACCATTCCATCCGGCACCTTCAGGATGATAATGCTCTTTGGATCCACAGCATTTTCAAGATCGTTTCCCGGTATCAGTTCAGGAAGAGTCTCCTCTTCCCTTTCAAGCAGCCCCATCACATCAAGGGTCCCGATGAACTCGTCGGTCTCGGCGTCGGAGATATTGCCGCCTTCCTTTTCCTTCTCCTTTACGGCATCATTCCATACCCCTGCCATCTCCCTCACGATATTCTCATCGGCATCTGTCCGAACTACATAGCCGCTGTCCATGAGGACCTTCAGAAGATCCTTTGTGGCTGGCTTATCTTCCGGTTTGTGCGAATTATTTTTTTCCACATTCAAAGACATATTTACCTTCCAAAAAAGGCTTTCTCAAAAGCCAAGACCGTTTTTGAGGGACGAAAGCTTCTCAAATGTATTTTTGTCCCAGGGCGATTTTGAGGTTATCCCGGTACCGCTCAAGGCCTTTTTTGCGGTGCTTTCATCAGAAAAGCTGTTTGCCTCCTTTATCACGCTGTCGAGCTGCTCCCGAAGGTCGTCACTGATCCCGTTCTCCTCTTTGTATGAAAGAGCGGCCTCCCTGAAATCAGCCGGTGAACATTTTGACGAATAAAGTGTATCGAGAAGCCTCACGGCGCACATCGTGATCTTTTCATCCGCGCCCATAGTACCCGGCTGCGCCGTCTTTGAGATATAGGATATCACAGGTGTGATCTCGGAAAAGGCCTTGTCCTGACCGACTTCATCCATTTGAGGAAGTGTGGAGCCTCCTTGTGAAGCTGCAGCAGAGCTTGTCGAAGAAGTTGCAGATGAAGCGCTGCTCGAAGAAGCTGCCTTTGATGAACTTCCTTCAGAGGATGATGAAGAGACTCTGCTTTCTGCCGCAGAAGAATTCTGTTCAGATGAAGATGAAGCATTTCCCCCAAAAGCACCGCTCATATGGGCTCCCATAATAACCACAGCGATAGCGAGCGCAATAGCTATCACGCAGACTATCATAAAGCTTGTGCGGCTCCCCCTGACTTCGTTTGTTTCATTCCTTTTGTTTTTGTTTTCAGCCATTATCATTTACCTCCATATTCTAAGAAGTATAAAACAACCGAAAAAAAACTTCACCTTTTATTATCTTTCCTTTTAAGCTAAAATATAATTTGTTTTTTCATAGCAAAAAAAGAGGGGATCATTATCTGCAATGCTTAGTATTTACAGAACCGAAGACAGCAGGATAAGCCCGGTTGAAAAAGGTGAAAAGGGCTGCTGGATCAAGCTTACCGATCCTTCGGACCTGGAATGCAATGAGGTATCGAAGGGCTATAACTTCGACATTACTGATGTCCGGGCCGCTCTCGACGTTGAAGAAACATCCCGTATCAGCGTCGAGGACGATTATACCCTGATACTCGTCGACATCCCATCGGCAGAAGTCAGAAACAACCGCCGCGGCTACACCACAATCCCTCTCGGCATCCTCGTAAACGAGGACGTCATCGTGACCGTGTGTTCAGAGGAATCTACTGCCCTTACCTCCTTCGTGGAGCAGCGCGTCAGAAATTTTTCAACGAAGAAGCAGATGCGCTTCACCTATCAGATCCTTTACAATGTATGCATGCGCTACCAGGCGCTGCTTAGAAATATCGACAAAAAGAGAACAGAGCTCGAGGAGCGTATCAACGAGGGAATGTCTGACTCGGACCTTATCGATCTTCACGAGCTGGAATCAAACCTCGTATACTTCGCGACCTCTCTTCGTGCCAACGGGGCCGTCCTTGACCGCCTGACCAGGTACGGAAATCTGAGGCGCTATGAGGAGGATGTTGAACTTCTTGAGGATGTAGTCATCGAGAACAAGCAGGCTATCGAGATGACCTCGATCTACCGGGATATAATGACAGGAACAAGAGAGCTTATGAGTTCAGTCATCTCAAACCGCCTCAATAATGTAATGAAGTACCTGGCCGCGATCACTATCGTAATGAGCATACCCACGATCATCGGAGGCCTGTTCGGAATGAACGTCCCGGTGCCTCTTACAAGCGAACCCTTCGCCTTTGTCGCGATATGTGTCGGCACGCTCGTGATCTGCGTCGTCACGATGATCGTATTGAAGAAACGGAAGATGCTATGATAAATGCCGTCAACATTCTTTTGATCATCGCGCTCATTATCTTTTCGCTCCTTGATATATACGGTCTTTACGCCGACAAGGAGGGGCTTTGCCTTGTATCAAAGCCCTTTCTGGTACCTCTCATCATTGCGCTCTATGTCTTGCCGCAAGTCCTTTCTGCGAGAGGTACCGGGAGTCCCGCTTCTATAATCATAACCCTTGTCATCGGACTTGCCTTTGGGTGGCTCGGAGATGTGCTCCTCATGAAAAAGGAGTTTTTCATCTTCGGACTTCTTGCATTTTTGGCGGGACATATTTTTTATATCATTACCTTTGCCCGTGATATAAGGCTTGTTGGAACCTCCTGGCTTCTTCTTCTCGTGATACTGCCTTACATCCTTGTGATCCTTTTTGTGAAGAAGAATCTCATCCCGTTCCTTTGGGACAAAAAGCTTGTGCCGGGCATTGTCATATATATGCTCGTGATCATAGCAATGAGCGTATGCGCCTTCCTTCGTTTTTCAACAAGGAGCTATCTTTCAGCCTTTGTCACTTTTTCGGGCTCGGTACTCTTTGTTGTAAGCGATCTGGTACTTGCATTTCACAATTTCAAAAGGAACCGCGGCACCGGGGAGGCAGCCTTTATTATGATAACTTACATTCCAGCCCAGCTTCTCATCATGCTGGGAACCGGACTTATTAAATGATAACGGGGGGTAGCA
>CACYBK010000079.1 GCA_902772635.1 uncultured Lachnospiraceae bacterium
CACAAGATCAAGCTGCCGCCGAGAGGAAAGGGCTGCGCCGTATGTTCGGACACACCCACGATCACGACACTCATCGATTATGAGCAGGCGGCGTGCGACCTGAAGATGTAGGATATGAGCGGAGTTTTTTGATGAAGATAACGATCGGAAGAAAAGACTATGACAGGATAGTTGAATATGCCCTGAAGGAAAGACCAAACGAAGCCTGCGGGCTGATCGCGGGCACGGACAGGGACGACGGCATCCGGGAGATAAAGAAGGTCTATCTCCTTACCAATATCGATCACACAAATGAGCATTTTTCTATCGACCCGAGGGAGCAACTCAGATCCATAAAGGATATGAGGGCAAACGGCCTGACGCCTCTTGGCAACTGGCATTCGCATCCCGAGAGCCCCTCAAGGCCGTCGGAGGAGGATAAGCGCCTTGCAAACGACAGCAGCGCAAGCTACCTCATCCTCTCACTTGAAAATGAGGATGAGCCGGTTTTGAACGCCTTTCATGTGGAAGGAGAGCAGGGGCAAAGGAGCGTCAGGAAAGAAGAGCTTATCATTAAGGAGGAAGAGTAGATGGCAGAACTTGATTTCACGGTAGATGAGAAGGTTGACGTGACGGATGTGGTCTGCCCCGTCACCTTTGTAAAGACCAAGGTGGCTCTTGAAGAAATGGACGAGGGACAGATATTGCAGGTACATATCAACGGAGGTGAGCCCCTTCAAAACGTGCCACGGAGCGTAGCCGAAGAAGGACACACGGTGCTTCGGACCGACGACAACGGCGACGGCACATACGAGCTTTACATAAAACGCGGCCCGGATTGAGCCCTGCTGAGTCTTGGTGAGCCCCGGTGAGCCAAATGAGCCCTGGGGACGGAGTCAAGGGACCATTTTTCCAAAAAATGGTCCCTTGACTCCGTCCCCAGGGCTCATTTGGCTCATTATTTGACATTGCCCCGTGAGGGTTTGTTATTATATCTCTATTCCTTTAGAAAAACAGTTCTCATAAGCGGTTCCACAAAGTTACGGAAAAATGAAAAAGGGGTTAGAAAAGGAGGGTAACTATGGCTACTATCACTGTAATTCCGGCTCATGAGATCAGAAAGGGGAAAAAGGAGTCACTGCGCGTGGCCGCTTACTGCAGGGTGTCAACGGACCGTGACGCGCAGGAAAGCTCCTATGAGATCCAAAAGGAGCACTACGAGGAGCTTATCGAAAAGACTCCGGGCTGGTACCTGGCCGGGATATACGCGGACGAAGGGATCTCAGGTACATCGGTGAAACGGCGTGAGGCCTTCAAGAAGATGATGCGAGACTCTGAAAAGGGGCTCATCGATCTTATCGTTACGAAGTCCATTTCGCGTTTTGCAAGAAACACGGTGGACTGCCTCGGTTATGCGAGAATGTTGAAGGCTATCAATGTCCCTGTTTATTTTGAAAAGGAAAACATCAATACAATGGACTCCGGCGGGGAATTTCTGCTGACAGTAATGGCATCCCTTGCCCAGCAGGAGTCCATAAGCCTTTCCCAGAACGTGAAGCTCGGCCTTCAGTACCGCTATCAGCAGGGCAAGGTCGTCATGGGCTTTTCCCGCTTCCTTGGATTTGGGAAGGATGAAAAAGGCGATATGGTGGTGATCGAGGAGGAGGCAAAGATAGTAAGGATGATCTATGAAATGGTGATAGACAGGTTTTCCTTCGGCGAGATCTGCGCCTTCCTTACGGAAAAAGGGATCCCTTCCCCCGGCAAAAAGGAGTGGTACAAGGGGACCATCGTAAGGATGCTGAAAAATGAAAAATACGCAGGCGATGTCCTTCTCCAAAAGACCTATACGACAGATGTCCTGAACAAGGTGCGGGAGAGAAACGACGGGATCGTGCCCAAGTACTATGTAAGGGATCACCACGAGCCCATTGTCTCTCACGAGATCTGGCTGAAAACCCAGGCAGAGCTTCGCAGACGCACTATGGATATCTCACCCTTCAAGCTTTATTGCAAAAAATGCGGCGCCGCCTACAGATTCTGCAGGGACGGAAAGCTGATGTGCAATACCAGGATCAAGAAGGGACCGAGGAAATGCAGCAATGACATTATTTCCATAAAGGAATTTGAGGAAGTCGTTGTAAAGGCGATCAATTGCTTTATGGAAAAGGGACTTGCCGCAGAACCCACAGCTATAGATTATGAAGAAGAATACGGGAATTATATGAACCTCATAATCACCCAGACCAGCCTCAACCGGAAGGAAACAGAGGAGCAAAAAGGAGAGCTCCTTGAGAGGATAAGCCGGAACGAAAACGACCGGATCGAAAAGCTTATGGCGCTTGATTACAAAATAGGCTTTTACCGGAAAAGCCTTCTCGATCTTCTTCGGAAGGTCACATACAAAAAGAGGACCTTTTTTGTGGAATTCGTCGGCGGCGCGGTCCTTGAGATCAAAAAGGACGTAAGAGCCTATCCTGTCAGAAAGATCAGGAAGAGGCGAACTCAAAAGCAGTAAGCTTTTCTCCTTCCCGGTCATCGTAAGTGCGGGATGATAAGGCAGCGTTGCGTTTTTATTATTTGTGTAATACTTCTGTAGCAGGGGTAACCCGATCTGTAAACTTTGCGCCCCGGTCATATCCGGGATAGAAAGGAAGAAAACGCTATGGAAGAAAAAATGGTAACCTTGATCCCCGCAAAGAAGAAAACAGCCGATCGTAAATCGAACCTTGTTCGTGTCGCTGCCTATGCGCGCGTCAGCTCACTGCCCCAGGAGGAATCTTATGATTCGCAGGTTAAACATTTTACTTCCCTGATATCCGGTCATCCGAATTGGAAGCTGATCCATGTGTATGGAGATGAAGGGATTTCGGGCCTCAACACCAAGAAACGTGATGGTTTCAAACTGATGATCAAGGACGGAAAGCGCAGGAAGTACGATCTGCTGCTCGTTAAGTCGATTTCCCGTATGGGGAGAAACACAGTCGATCTGCTCAACGCTCTCCGGGAGCTTAAGGCCGCAGGCGTAAGTATCTTCTTTGAAAAGGAGAACATCAACACCGGCGAGACCACAGGCGAGATGCTGATCACACTTCTGTCTGCTTTTGCACAATCGGAATCGGAATCGATCTCGGCGAACGTCCGCATAGGATTGCAGTACAAGATGGCGAGAGGGGAACACAGTCTTGCCTATAGCAATTTCCTGGGATACGACAAGGGCGAGAACGGAAAACTTGTGATCAATCCAAAGCAGGCAAAGACAGTGCGTTTTATTTTTGACAGCTTCCTCTCAGGTATGACCTTGATCGATCTTACCAAGGCGCTGGAGGAAGGAGGTCACCTCACCGGTGCAGGAAATCTTCATTGGACCAAAATGGGTATCCGGCGCATCCTTTGTAATGAAAAGATGTGCGGTTGTGCGCTGCTTGGAAAAACTACAGTGGTTGATGTTTTAAACAAGGTCCGTGAGGAAAACACGGGACAGGCTCCGAAGTACTTTGTAGAGAACGATCATGAGCCGATAGTGGATATGCAGACTTATCTTCTTGCAAAGGGAGAACTGATCAGAAGGTCTCATAAATGTGTTGAAGGCCCAAGCCTGGTACCTCGCATTAATGATTATAGCGGGAAGATCCGCTGCCCTCTGTGCGGGCGCAATTACAATCACAAAAGGACAAAAAGCGGATACAGGTGGATCTGCAACGGGAGGATCAATAGCGATTGCAATGCTCCGATCATTAAGGAAGAGAGGTTGAATGAGGCTACGCTTGAAGCACTTCAAAAGCTCTGGGATTCAAAGCCGGTCGTGGATCTTTTGGAGGTACCCATCCTCAAAATGCACGAAGAGGATAATGTCCTTGAGCAGGCAGCAATAGCATATATGAAGAACCTGTTTGCAAAACGGGTCTCAGATTTTTGCGCCGGTGAAAGACCTACCTGCTATGATCCGGAAACAACGCGGAATCTGATCGAAAGAATCTCGATTGAAAAAGATGAAATTACTTATCATTTCTACGGAGTAAGGTGACACAGATGCCACGGGGACGGTCCTTCCGGCACTTTTAAAATATTTTCGAAAAATTTTCTATTCTTTTTTCGTATAATAAATTCGAAGAGTAACAAAAGAACCGTCCCCGCGGCTCTTTCCTCTCGCTTGACAAAAAAAGCGTTCTGTAAGACTATAGGAGGATAGCAAGGGGGATATCATGACTTACGATGAAGCAAGAGCAAAGATGTCCGCGATCGGACAGGAGCACGTTTTTAAATATTATGACGGGCTTTCAGAGGAGGGGAAGACTGCTCTCATCAGACAGGTGGAGGAGACGGATTTTTCGGTCCTGAAGAGGCTGGGAAACCCGTCCGGAGAAAAAAGAGGCGTATTCTCTCCCCTTGGGGCTTTGAAGACAAGTGAGATCGAGGCGCGTGCGAAGGAGTTTCATGACATTGGAGTAAAGACCATAAAGGAGGGGAAGACGGCCGCGCTTCTCCTTGCCGGCGGCATGGGAACACGCCTTGGCTCCGATGAACCGAAGGGAATGTATGATATAGGAATTACAAAGCCTTTGTACATCTTTGAGCGCATTATAGGAAATCTCCTTGATGTTGTGAAGGAGACCGGCACATGGATCAGGCTCTTTATCATGACGAGCGAGAAGAACCATGACGCGACAGTCAGGTTCCTTAAGGAAAAGGATTTTTTTGGTTACAGGGAGGATCGGGTACTATTCTTTAAGCAGGATATGGCGCCCGCCTGTGACTTTGAAGGCAGGCTCTTTCTGGAGGCAAAGGACCGCATCTCCACATCCCCGAACGGAAACGGCGGCTGGTATTCCTCGATGTGCAGGGCCGGGCTTGACAGACTGCTTTCAGACGAAGGCGTTGAGTGGATCAATGTCTTCGCAGTTGACAATGTGCTGCAGCGTATATTAGACCCCTGTTTTGTGGGCGCAACAGTACTTGAAAACGTGTCCGTCGGCGCAAAGGTTGTGAAAAAGGCAACGCCCGATGAAAAGGTTGGCGTACTCTGCCTTGAGGATGGGAGACCTTCTATCGTTGAATATTATGAGCTTTCCGATGAGATGATGAATGAAAAGGATGAGAGCGGTGAGAGGGCATACAATTACGGTGTCATTTTGAATTATCTTTTCCGGTTGAGTGAGCTTCCTTCGGTAGCAGATGACAGGCTCCCCCTCCACATCGTAAAGAAGCAGATACCCTGCATTGATGAAAACGGAAGGGAAGTAAAGCCGGAAGCACCAAACGGTTACAAGTTCGAACAGCTTGTCGTAGATATGATACATCAGCTTTCCTCCTGCCTTCCCTACGAGGTCGTCAGAGAGAAGGAGTTTGCACCGATCAAGAACCTTACAGGCATTGATTCCGTTGAGAGCGCAAGAGAACTTCTGAAAAAGAACAATATTGAACTGTAACAGACCATGGAAAAAAGAGTAGTTGTCGGTATGTCAGGCGGAGTGGATTCCGCAGTGGCGGCATGCCTCTTAAAGGAACAGGGCTATGATGTCATCGGTGTGACACTTGAGATGTGGCGGGATGAACCGGAGATCTGCGAAGACGGTCTTGAAGCAAGGGAAATCTGTGAGCAGCTTGGGATTCCCCACCACATTATTTTTTTTAAGAAAGAGTTTGAGAAATACGTGGTAGAGCCTTTCATCAATGAATATCTCTGCGGGCGCACGCCAAACCCCTGTGTTCTTTGCAATAGAAATATCAAATGGGAAGCCCTTTTGAAAAAGGCGGATGAGCTTCATGCGGGATTTGTTGCGACCGGGCATTATGCGAGAGTGATAAAGCTCAAAAACGGAAGATATACTGTTTTTGCATCCGAGTCAAAGGCGAAGGATCAGACCTATGTGCTCTGCCAACTGACACAGGAGCAACTTTCACGTACCCTGATGCCGGTGGGAGACTATGAAAAGGGAGAGATACGCGCGATCGCTGCTTCAAAGGGACTTAAAGCCGCGACCAAAAAGGACAGCCAGGATATCTGCTTTATCGATGATGATTATCATAGTTTTCTGGAAAGAAGGCTTGGGGGAAACCTCCCGCCCGAAGGAAATTTTGTATTAAAGGACGGCACTGTGGTCGGGCGGCACAAGGGCATTGCGGATTATACGATAGGGCAGCGGAAGGGACTTAATATCGCGCTCGGAAAACCTGTATTTGTGACCGCTATCGATGTTGAAAAAAACGAGATAGTGCTGGGGGATGATGATGACGTATTCTCCGACTCTCTTCTTGCGGAGCATTGGAATATGATAGCACAGGAGTCTCTTGATGAAGAGAAGGTCTATTTGGGGAAGATCCGTTATTCACACAAAGGAAGCCCCTGCAAAGTGAGGAAGCTTTCCGGTTCAGTGTATCAGGTCGATTTTCTCGAGCCGGTCAGGGCCGTGACGCCCGGACAGACAGTAGCGCTGTATGAAGGTGACTACCTGGCTGCGGGGGGTGTGATCAAATGAGTGACACGGGGACGGTTCTTTTGAGTGACACGGGGAATGACACGGGGACGGTTCTTTTGTCACCATTAGGTGACAAAAGAACCGTCCCCGTGTCACTCCCGGCTGCGTTTCACTTCTTCCCGTGCCAGCACAGCGCCAGCATTGTAATATCATCAAACTGAGGCGCTTCTTTTACGAAAGCGTCTATATCAGCCTTCACATTTGAAAGGATCTTCTCCGGGTCTTCCTCTATCCTGCTGTTAAGCGCTTCAACGAGTCTCTCCGGTCCGTACAGCTCATTTTCAGCATCGGTGGCTTCTGTCACACCGTCCGTATGGACAAAGAGTATGTCCCCGGGATGAAGCTCAAATTCGTGCTGCTCAAAGGGAAGACCCTCCATTATCGCAACAGCAACTGAATGAGGATAGACTACAGGTTCATATTCTTCACCGACTCGCTTGAGCACCGGATTCTCATGTCCCGCGTTTGCGGCAATTCCTTTTCCCGTTGAAATCTCTATTATCGCCATCCAGACTGTGACAAACAGCTGGGATTCATTACCCTCGCAAAGCTGATCGTTTGCGTATGAAAGGACTTCCGAAGGTGAGCCCCCAAGCTGTGCGCGGTTTTTGATAAGGGTCTTTGCGATGACCATGAAGAGCGCCGCAGGCACTCCCTTTCCGGACACGTCCGCGATGACAAGTGCGAGATGATCGTCGTCCACCATGAAAAAGTCATAGAAGTCGCCGCCCACTTCTTTTGCAGGCGTCATTGTGGCATAAATATCAAATTCCTTTCGCTCAGGGAAGGGCGGGAATATACGGGGGAGCATGTCTGCCTGTATCTGTGTCGCGACATTGAGCTCCGACTCGATACGTCCCTTCTCGGCAGAGATCGCGGCATTTTCCTGGATGTAATGCCTGATGTCGCCGTACATTTTCGTGAAGGAATCGGCGAGTGCTTCAAGCTCATCGCCTGTATGTATATCGATAGCCGGCAGGTCATCCTTTTCAAGAGAGTCTGCCATCTTTCCGGCTGCATCATTCAGCCGGTGTATCGGAGTCACGATCTTCTTGCGAAGCGAAAAGTAGAAGACTATTCCTGCAAGCACCGTTGCGACAAGTATCGTGAGGCAAAGGGTACCGATGAAAGCAAGGAAGCTCCGCTCGATGTCATTGGCGGAAAGATCAAGACCGACAAGCGCCACAGGCTCTCCCGAACTGTCAAAGATCGGATAAAAGCCGCAGGCGATATGGCCGTAGGTCGGATCTCTGTAGAAACTTATCTCCTGGATGGGGTCCTTTCTGAAGGATTTTTCACGGGCTTCCTTGCCGCCGTCCATGTAGGCCTCGCGCTTCCCGAGCCACGAATAAGGATCGTCATCCGTCTGCCATACATAGACGAGGTCGTTTTTGTAAGGCACGAAGACATAGAAGAGCTGCATTGCAGTCTCATTCCTGGTCACAGTCAGATAGCGGAGCACCTCGTCATAATATTCATCGGGCTCCAGTGTCTCAACATAGCCCTTTATGCGGTCTCCGTCTATATAGTTCGACGCTGAACGAAGATAACCGTATACAAGAGAATTGTAATCATTGATGCTGTCCTTGTAATACCAGGCTCCCGTAAATATCCCGGCAAACATGACTATCATCGCCGCAAACAGGTACAGACGAGTCTGTACTTTTCTTTGGATCCCACTTTTCATGAAGCCTTGACCTCTCTACGTTTCATAGACAATCTTTCCCAGAGGAGTGAAAGCGGATACGTTATCAGGAAGATAATGAGCGACAGCAGAAGTGTCGGTCCGATCGGAAGATCCTGCGTGCCTCTGATGCTGTAAAGCACAACATTTGTAAGCATTACAACAAAGAACCAGTGGATCACGTAAACACGCGTGATATTACGGCTCAGGCTTACGACAAATTTCTTCAAAAAGCCCGGCATTATCTTCATTGCAAAATAATATGCTCCGAGAATGCCGATGGCGAAGGCCACGTAGCCGATCGCATCATACCAGAGCGCGTGATAATAGCAGTTTTCACTGAAAAGAAGCGTCTCGCCGCTTGCCATCTGCCCGAATTCGAATTTGTATTCGATCACGAAGAAAGCGACCGAAGCGATCAGCGGGATAGGAAAGAGGCGAAGATAAAAGCTCTTCTTGTCATTGATATACAAAAGCAGCTTTCCGAAAAGATAACCGCACAGCGGGACTATGAACCAGTTGAGCAGCGGGAAATCCGACATGACATAAAGCCCTGCGCTATCCTCCGTTCCGATGAAGTGACCGAGCGCGATATTTGCTGCATTATTTCCGGTATCAAAATGGCGTATGAAGGAACCTGCAACAGACATCAAAACGGCGACAAGAAGCATCCATCTGTCCTTCAGTTTGAGATACTGAAGGAAGCCGAACAAAAGGAAGAAGAGCCCTGCGAACTGAAGCACGTCGTTTCCGAACACGCGGTAGGGCAGTGGAGTGATGAATTTGTCTGCATCCTGTGTGATCGCATATCCGGTGAGATAAGGAATCAGGAAGCGAAGTACATTCAGGAGGAAGCCCGCGATAAAGAGAAAGAGCCCTCGTCTCATATTTTCGGCGGGGGTGTGTTTTCTCGAGAAATTGATGCAGGCGCCCATCGCAAAAAGAAACATCGGCGCTCCGAGCGGCTGACCTATTATGATATTGAAAAAGAACGGGATCGGCTCGTAAATGCGGTCGACCGGCGTACACTCTATTACAGTATGGACAAACGGGAGAAAGAACACAGGGACCGCCCTCGCAAGGTCGAACTCGTACTGCCTCCCATTGTTGACCGGAGAATCCGAAACAAAATCTCGTAATGACAAAATAATACCTTCTTTTCAGTATCCAAATTTGAACGTATCATTTCCCATTTTACTCTTATCTTTTCTTTTTTTCCACCTACTATTAAAAATGGTCCCGGAAATGGTCCCAGGGGACGGAGTCGAGGGACCATTAAAATGACCCCTCGACTCCGTCCCCTGGGACCATTATAATAAAAGCACTATGGAAAGAAACGACAGACTCATCAGAAAAAAGATCAAAAGATATATGCTGACGGGGGTCATGACGACAGTTGCGCTGCAGCTGGGGAATGTGGTTGACGCGATGATCGTCGGAAATCTTCTTGGGAGCATGGGAAACGGCGCCATCAATGCGTCCACGCCGTTTCTTTATATCCTGCAGGCCGCAGCTATTTTGATGGGGTCGGGAGGCGCCGTCAGTATAGCCATACTTCTTGGAAAGCGCGAGATCGATTCCGCAGGAAGGGTAATGGGACTTTGCATAGTCACAAGCCTTGTCTACCCTTTGATATTCACCTGTCTGTCTCCTTTGATCGTGCCGCTCTACACGGGGCATTTTTCGGCCGCACCACAGCTTTTTGAAATGGTCAGGAGCATAACAACTGTTTATTCCCTTGGCATGCCGATAATATCCTTCGTTCTCGTGATGGCCTATCTAATAAATGTGGATAATAATCCCGGTATGGCGACAAAGCTGCATATTACTTCAAATGCCGTAAATCTCGTCCTTGACTTCATCCTGGTAAAATTCACGCCCCTTGGCATAACAGGGGCCGCGTTGTCAACTGTCATCGGGTATCTCGTGGCGGGGCTCATCTTTATCCCGCGTTATTTCAAAAGCAGCGGCCGGATGGTCACTCCGGTGTTCAAGGGACTTTTCAAAAGCAAAGACCTTGGCCTCTCGACTGTAAAGAACGGCTTCCCGAATCTTGCCTACCTTGTAATGACAGTGATCAGCGTCTCGATCCTCAATTCAAATATCATAAGAGTTCTCGGCGATTCATATTTTTCCGCCTATTCAGTCACGGCAAATACCCAGCTCATAGTCCAGATGTTTTTGAACGGTGTTTCATCCACTATTGCCTCAGTAGCCGGCGTGCTCTTCGGAGAAAAGGATTACTTTGGAATGCGGCGGGTATTTTCGCGCGTGATGAAGATCGCCCTGCTCATCAGCCTGATCATAATGGCGGTCTTCCTGATAGTCCCGCAGGGCGTTGCGGCGCTTTACGGTTTTGACAATGATAATGTAAGAGGGGAGCTTATGACCGGTATCCGCCTGTTCTCAATGAGCTTTGTCTTTTTCTCGCTTAATGCCCTGACGCAGAACTACTACAGGACGATCGGTCAGACCTTCCTTTCAACCATAAGCAGCGTATTTCAGCTTCTTTTGCTGAAGATACCTTTGATGCTTGCATTCATGCATATCTTCGGCTTTACGGGGCTTTTTGCCGCTATAATAATGAGCGAGCTTTTGGCCTTTATCATCGTAAATATTTTGAGGCTTATCATGCAGCATGCAAAAAAGGTCCCGCAAAAGGGCTTTCTCGCGATACCGGAAAAGAACGAAGGAGCGATCTTAGATATTTCGATTTCCGGCAGCGACAAGGAGGCGGTCCGGGTTTCGGAAAGGATAATAGACTACTGCCGAAATGACGGGATATCGGAGAGTAATGCGCAGACTCTCGGAATAGCCGCAGAGGAGCTCATTGACAATATTGCAAGACACGGCTACAGGGAATCAGAGGATAAGGATATAGATGTCTGTCTTTCCAAAACAGAAGGGAAGTATTATCTTCGGCTTCGTGACGACGGGATGCCCTTTGACCCTGCCGCCTATGTGCCTGAGGAAGGCGAAGAAACTGAGTTTGGGGGGCTTAAGATGTTAAAGAGTATGGGGGTAAGGATGAATTACGTCAGAACGCTGAATCTGAACAATACAGTGATTGAGGTAAAAATATAGGACAGTAATATTAATAGCAGGAAACGACAGGAGGGGAAAATGCAGGAATATGTAAGGCTTCTTTTGGAAGCAGGGGAAAACTTTTCAAAGAATCCCGCTCTCATAGACCGCAGGGGTGAGAGAGTCACGGATTACAAAACCTTTTCATTATTCATGAAAAAGGCCGCCTCGTGGATATACAAAAAAGGACTCACGGAGAGGTCCTTCATCCCGGTGAGGCTTGAGTCCTCGATGGAGTATGCGGCGTGCGTCTGCGGGATCTGGCTTTCCGGGCATATCGCGGTCCCGATGGGGGCTTCATTTCCGGCTGAGCGCGTCAAATATATATGCTTAAACTGCGAGGCTCCCTTCATAATCGATGAGGATGCCGTTAAAGAGATAATGGAGCAGGAGCCTCTTGATATATCCGTATTCCCTGAATCAAAGGACAGTGACACCGCGCTGTTACTCTATACCTCAGGCTCGACCGGAATGCCGAAGGGCATACTTCATACCTTTGAGGGACTTCTTAACAACCAGCGCATGGGGAACCGGCCCGTATACGAGACGGGGCAGGCCTGGGCCATGGGCGCTCCCTTTTATTTTGTCGCATCAGTGGCAGTCTACAAGGTGCTTACCATGGGAGGCGCCGTGCATCTTCTTGATGAAGAGACGATGCGCGATGTCGGAAAGCTTGAAGAATATTATGCCGCCCACCATATCACTGTCGGCTTCATAAGCCCGTCAGTCCTTTCAAATTTCCACAGCCGGGACGAGTCACTGAAGATTGTCATGACAGGAAGCGAGAGGCTTACGGGACAGTGCAGCAGAGAGGGCTACAAGCTCTTCAACAATTACGGGATGAGTGAGACCATGGGCACGGTCTGCTCCTTCCTTGTGGACAAGCCCTATGATACAACTCCGGTCGGGATACCGCCGGAAACCTCTGTCTGGGCGCTTCTTGATGATAATATGGATCCGGTCAAAGACGGCGAAGAGGGAGAATACTGTACAAAGGGGCCTTACACAAAAGGCTATTTCAAGGATCCAGAGGCTACCGAAAAGCTCTTCAGAGGCGGCTGGCTTCATACAGGCGATATCTTAAAAAAGCTTCCCGACGGAAACCTCGTCTATATCAACCGAAAGGACTGGATGGTCAAGATCAACGGACAGCGTGTTGAGCCCGGTGAGATCGAAAACGTCCTTCGGGCACTTCCCGGAATTTCAGGAGCTGTTGTGAAGGCAGTCAAGGGAGCGGGAGGACAGGTGGTTCTCTGCGCTTATTACACCGGAGAGAGTTTTTCTGATGATGAACTTTCTGAAAAGCTTTCAGAAAAACTTGCGCCCTACATGGTGCCCGGATTTTTCACCCATCTTGACAAATTCCCCATCAATCAAAACGGAAAGATAGACAGAAAGAATCTTCCGGAGCCTGATATCATGAGCAGGAGAGCAGAATATGCGCCTCCAAAGAACGACACGGAGTCCATGCTCTGCCGGGCTTTTGAGGACGCACTTTCGGCGAGCCAGGTCGGAAGAGATGATGATTTCTTTTCGATGGGCGGCGACAGCATAAGGGTAATGAAGCTTATCACAGCCTGCCCTGAGCTTGACCTTACAAGTAAACAGGTCTACGCATTAAGGACTCCCGCGAAGATAGCGGAGGAATGCATCAAAAAAGGCTCTTCGAAGGTAAGGGAAAAGAAGGACAGATACCCTCTTTCATCCTCACAGCTTGGTATCTATATCGAATCCATGAACCGGGACGGGGAGGCGGTTTACAACAATCCTATCCTCCTTCGGCTTTCCGATTCGATCGATATGGAAAAGCTGGCACGCGCCTGTGAGGCAGTAGTGGCGGCCCATCCCTTTATCAAGCTTTCCCTTGAAACCGACGAAAACGGGGATCCGATCCAGGTCAGACGGGACGACGAACCCTATAGCCAGGCGATAGAGCACCTTTCAAAAAAGGAATTTGAAGAAATAATGCCGACTCTTCAAAAGCCCTTCAGACTCCTTTCTGACAAGCTTTTCAGGATCCGCCTATTTGAAGTTGGGGAAAAGAAATATCTCTTTACGGATCTTCATCATATTATCTTTGACGGTTCATCAATGCTTGTAATGATAAAGGATCTTGAAAGAGCCTACCTCGGCGGAGAGCTTGAACGCGAGACCTATAGCGGCTTTGAAGTCGCAGAGGACGAGAAGGAGAAGCGTGATGAGCTCTATGAGGATGCGAGAAAGTGGTATCTTGACACCTTCTCAGGAGTGGAGGCTGACAGTCTTCCGATCCCTGACAAAAACGAAAAAGAAATGTCATTTGGGGTAAGAACTCTTGATCTTGCACTTGAAGCGTCGGAGGTTGAAGCACTTTGCCAGAGGTGCGCTGTCACTGAGAATATCTACGCGACTGCTGCCTTCGGACTTTTGATGGGGCTTTACTCAGGCATGAACGAAGCCCTGTTTTCAACGATATACAACGGTCGCGATTCCCTTCGCACAAGGCGAACGATCGGAATGCTCGTAAAGACATTACCTGTATACAGCCGCTTTGAAAAGGATGAAGAGGTAAGGGATTATCTTCAAAAGGCAAGGGAGCAGATGCTTTCCTGTATGAACAATGACATCTATCCCTTCTCTGAGCTTTCGGCGGAGACCGGGATCACAAGCCGGCTCCTCTTTGTATATCAGGGCGATGTGCTCAGTGTCGGCGGCTTTGCGGGAGAGCCGGTGGAGAGGATACCGTTGATGGACAATGCCACCGGAGAGTTTCTCGCGATCCAGATGTATCGGCAGGACGGCACATACAATGTCCGTGCCGAATACAGGAGCGATATGTATTCGGAGGAATTTGTCGATATCATCCTCCGGAGCTTTGAGACTGTCCTTAAGAAGATGCTTTCAGCAGAGACGGTTGGAGAGATATCGGTCTCAAGCTACATTGAACTTGAAAGGCTGCACGAGCTGAACAGGACTGAGAGCGACTACGACAGGTCAAAGTCCGTGGTCGATCTCTTCAGGGAGGCAGCAGGAAAGTATAAAGATAATATCGCTGTCATCTATGAGGACGAGGAATGCACATACGAAGATGTTGACAGGATTTCGGACAACATAGCTTTCTTTATTGAAAAGCAGGGACTTTCGAGGGGAGATGTTGTATCGATCCTGATCCCGAGAGGTGTATATCAGGCAATCGCCTCTCTTGGAGCGCTAAAGGCAGGCTGCGCTTATCAGCCGCTTGATGCCACCTATCCGCCTGAGAGGCTCAACTTCATGATAGAGGATGCGGCGGCAAAGCTTCTTATCACAACAGATGAGCTTTCCGGCCTCGCAAACAAATATGACGGAAAGAGGCTGACACTTAATGAGATCGATAGTCTTTTGGATGGAAAGCCCAAAAACGATCCGGCGCCCGAAGACACCTTTATCCTTCTTTATACCTCCGGCAGCACCGGAGTTCCGAAGGGCGTGAGGCTTACTCACAGAAACCTTGTCTGCTTCATAAACTGGTATATAAAATTTTACGAGCTTTCGGAAAAGGACAGGGTCGGGCAATATGCCTCATACGGCTTTGACGCCTGCATGATGGATATGTATCCGGCGCTCTCGGCGGGGGCTGCGGTCTGCATCGTTCCGGAGGAGATGAGGCTCGATCTCAATGCCATGAACGATTATTTCATAAGGCACCGGGTCAGCCTTTCCTTCATGACGACACAGGTGGGGCGGCAGTTTGCATCTGAGATGGAAAATCCTTTTCTTCGCGCGATCTCAGTCGGCGGAGAAAAGCTCGCGTCGATGGAGCCGCCGAAGGGAGTCAATTTCTATAATCTCTACGGACCTACGGAATGTACCATCCTTGCCACGATCTATCCCGTAACGAAAAGGGAGGATAATATCGCGATCGGGCATCCTCTTTCGGATGTTAAATGCTATGTGGTCGATCCTTTCGGACATCTGCTTCCGCCCGGTGCTCTGGGCGAGCTTGTTATCGCGGGGCCTCATGTGGGAGCGGGTTATCTCAACAGGCCTGAAAAGACGGCTGAGGTATTTATCAAAAATCCGTATGATACAGGTGAATATGAGAATGCCTACAAGACCGGCGATATTGTACGTTTCAGGACAGACGGTGAGATAGAATTCATCGGACGAAGGGACGGACAGGTGAAGATCCACGGCTTCCGTATCGAGCTTTCAGAAGTCGAGGCTGTGATCCGCGATTTCCCCGGAATAAAGGATGCAGCAGTTGTCGCAAAAGATCTTGGAGCGGACGGAAAGGCAGTAGCTGCATACTTTGTCGCGGATGAGACCATTTCACCCAAAGATATCTCAGAGTTCATAAGGGAAAGAAAACCGCCCTACATGGTGCCTGCTTCCATCATGCAGCTTGACAAGATTCCCTTGAACCAGAACGGAAAGGTGAACAAAAAGGCGCTTCCGGAGCCTGTGATCGAGGCCGCTGAGGAAGAGAGCGCTCATGTCGACAATGTCCTTGAGAAGGAACTGAAGAAAATGATTGGCGAAGCTCTCAATATGGAAGAGCCGCCTCTTAATACCGCGCTTGAATATCTCGGCTTTACGAGCCTTTCCATGATCAGGCTCTCAACAAGGCTGTTCAAGGGCTTTGGCGTCAATATTCCCGTAAAGGAGATGAAGGACAAGACCATTACCGATATTGAAAATCTCATCCTTTCAGAGTGGATCAAAGGACAGGGCGCAGGAGCGAAAGAGCAGAAAGAGACAGATATAAAGAATTCGCCGCTTTCCGCTTCACAGAGCGGGATCTATGTGGACTGCATGAGAAATCCCGATCTTACTACCTACAATATCCCGTCAGTTCTCACTTTCGTATCTTCCACAGAGCCTGAAGACCTCATAAAGGCACTTGGCAGCATATTGAAAGCCCACCCTTCGTTGTTTGTGCATTTTGATATCATCGACAATCAGGTCATGGCTATACGGGATGAGGTCAGCCTTCCTGATATTCCTGTGCTTTCCTTGAGTGAGGAGGAATGTAAAGCGTTCAAAGACAGCTTTGTAAAGCCCTTCCATCTGAACAGGGGACCGCTGTTTGATCTCGCGGTTGTAAAGACTCCTGAAAATGTGAAGCTTTTTACCGATTTCCATCATCTCGTATTTGACGGCTTTTCAATGAGCGTGTTTTTGAAGGAGCTTTCAAAGACACTTAAAAAGGGCGGTG
This sequence comes from uncultured Lachnospiraceae bacterium, assembly GCA_902772635.1. Classification (GTDB taxonomy): domain Bacteria; phylum Bacillota; class Clostridia; order Lachnospirales; family Lachnospiraceae; genus RUG306. The sequence goes on from CACYBK010000079.1 coordinate 16,403, forward strand.
AGATTGAAACTGAGGGAGCCTCATATTTCACCTATGTCAGGAATCAGAAGGAAATGCTGTCTTCCGACGCAGGGGCTTCTTATGAAAAATATTTTGAAGAGCTACTGTCAGATTTTGAATCGACTACAGAGCTTCCCGCGGATCTGAGAAACGAAAGCGCGGATGGAAACAAGCGCTTCTTGTATAAGGACATCGATGAGTCCCTGACCGGGGCATTCTGTAAGACACCGGGGATAGATGAGCCGGGGCTCTTCCTTGCGGCGCTTGACTATACTCTGGCAAGGCTCACAGGCTCTGATAATGTTTATATCACGACGATCTCAAGCGGAAGAAGTGATGTCCGTTTTTCAGAGACATTTGGAATGTTTGTAAATACGCTTCCCCTTGCCGCAAAGCTTTCGGATGGAAGCGTTTTGGACTTTGTAAGGGAGGTCAGTGCAGGACTTTCAAATGCCATAGCGCATGAGAATTATCCATTCGCAGATATAGCCGCAAAATGGGGCTTTAACGCAAATGTGATGTATGAATATCAAAGGGGTGTGGTTGAAAAGCCCGATATCCCGGGGCTTTCATCGGTAGAGGGGATAGAGTCCGGAAAGAGCAAATTCGGTATTACTGTAAGGATAATCGACAGAGATCAAAAAGCAGCAATAGAAGTTGAATACAATGACGCCCTGTATTCTGAAAATGCGATAGAGGAATTCCTGAAATCCTATTCTATTGTGATCGAAAAATTTGAGACTCAGGGCCGTGACAGGCTTCGCAGCATCACGCTTCTTGACAGTGAAAGAGAAGAAGAGCTTTCGGGCTTCCGTGAGAGGCCTGAAAAAGCGGATATTCCGGAGGATATTCTTTTTCATTCAGGAATAGAGCGCTTTGCAGGCATTATGCCGGAGAAGCTTGCTATCACTGCCTGTGACGGGGATTATACCTACAAAGAGCTTGATGAAAACGCGAACCGCGTTGCAAACGCTCTTATCAAGAGGGGCGTAAATAGAGGCAGCAGGGTGGTGCTCCTTCTTCCGAGGACAGCAAGAGTATTCTTCGCGCTCTACGGCGTATTAAAGGCGGGAGGCGCCTATATTCCCTGCGATCCGACCTATCCCACGGAGAGGATCAAGCATATCATCGATGACTCAAATGCCGCTCTTGTAATAACGGATTCTGAGAGGCTTTTACGTTTTTCCGAGAGACCGGTGGTCGACATAGAGGAACTTCTCAAGGAGGAAAACAAAGAGAAACCGGATGTAAAGATAACGCCCGATGACCTTGCCTATCTCATCTACACCTCGGGCTCCACCGGAAAGCCGAAGGGCGTTATGCTGAGGCACAGAGGGATAGTGAATTATGTCACCGATCACAAAGAAAATATCCTCGTGCATGGAATGGTTGAAAGAGGCCATGTCATTACGGCAGTGACTACATTATCTTTTGACTTTTCAATAAAGGAGTGGGGAGCGCCTCTCTTTAACGGCCTCACCCTTTCCTTCGCGGCAGATGATGAGACAAATGATGCGCTGCGTCTTGCGGCGAGGATGAAGAAGACCGGGACCGATATTTTCAGCTCGACTCCTTCAAGGCTCCTTACATTGATGGAGTCTGGTGAATTCAGAGAGGCGCTTTCAAACTGCGTAGTGGTAATAAACGGCGGCGAGAAATATCCGGAGCAGCTTCTTAAACTCCTGAAGGAGAAGAAGGACAGGCTCATATTCAATACCTACGGGCCTACTGAGACGACTGTATCATCAAACACCCAGGAGCTTTCAAACTATGATACTGTAAATGTCGGACGCCCGCTTCCGGGCGTTAAGGAGTTCATAGTAGACTCTGACGGAAACGAATTGCCCTGCAATGTGACAGGAGAGCTCTATATAGGCGGGATCGGCGTTGCGGCAGGCTATAATGATCTGCCGGAGATGACAGCCGAGAAATTCGTGGATTACAATGGCATTCGGATCTATAAGTCCGGCGATTTCGCGCGCTGGACGAAGAAGGGCGATGTCGAGATCCTCGGGCGAAAGGACAATCAGATCAAGCTCCGCGGCCTTCGTATAGAACTTGATGAAGTCGATGCGGTCCTTTCGTCGCAGCCGGGAATTGAGCGTTCTGCGATAAAGATCGAAAAGATCAACGGCATAGAGCATCTCTGCGCCTGGTTTACAGCGGATCACCCTGTCAATATCGGAGAGCTGAAAAAAGAGCTTTCAAAGACGCTTACGAATTACATGGTGCCTACTGCCTATATGCAGCTTGATGAAATGCCCTATACTCCAAACGGCAAGCTTGACTTAAAGAACCTGCCGATCCCTGAGCTTTATCGATCAGGTAACAGCGAGGCCGCCGAAAATGAGACAGAGAAGGTCTTTTGCGACATCTTCGGAAGGCTCCTTCATGTGGAAAATGTAGGCGCGACCGAAAACTTCTTTGAGCTTGGCGGTACATCGCTTCTTGTAACAAATGTGGTCATCGAGGCGGGAAACGCAGGCTATACGATCGCATTCGCCGATGTATTTGACAATCCTACTCCAAGAGCCCTCGCATTGATCGCAGGCGGTACTTCAGAAGGCAAAGGCGCGGGCGCTTCCGTATCTTCGGACAGCGGGATCACAGATTATGACTACGGAAAGATCGATGAACTCCTTCAGAAAAATACGCTTTCAAGCTTTAAGGAAGGCAGCCTCCGGGAGCTTGGAAACGTGCTTCTGACCGGGGCTACGGGGTATCTCGGGATCCATATCCTGCATGAGCTGATCGAGAATGAAAGCAAGGAAAACAAGATATATTGCCTCCTTCGCTCACAAAAGGATCTGACTGCGGCGGACAAGCTCCTTCGGCTTTATTTCTATTATTTTGATAAAAACCTTGAAGAGCTTGTCGGGAAGCGGATCTTTGTTGTGGAAGGGGATGTTACGGACGCTTCAGTTCTCGATGGCATTATCGATAAGGAGATAGACACAGTAATAAATTGTGCGGCCGTTGTAAGGCACTTCGCGAGCGGTACCCAGATCGAGGACGTAAATGTTGGAGGGGCTGTAAATCTCATAGATTTCTGCCTTAAGAAAAATGCGGCCCTCATCCAGACCTCTACCATGAGTGTTGTAAGCTCGGCTTATAAGGACAGCATTCCGGAAGGATTTTTGCCTGACGAGAAGAGCCTTTACTTTGATCAGCTTCTCGAAAACAAATATATTCATTCGAAGTTCCTTGCGGAGCGCGCAGTGCTTGAGGCAGTGGCTGAAAAGGGCCTTCGGGGAAAGATAATGCGCTACGGAAATCTTGCGGCAAGGCACTCGGACGGGGAATTTCAGATCAATTTCTCAACAAATTCCGCGATGGGGAGGCTGAAAGCCTTTGTAATGCTCGGCTGCGCTGCCTTTGAACAGCTTGATACGACAATGGAGTTTTCACCGATAGACGCGGTGGCAAGGGCTACGGTCGCGCTTTCAAAGACTCCGGAGACTTGCACGCTTTTCCATGTTTTCAACAACCAGAATATCTCAATGGAGGGCATCTTCAGCGAGCTCAACAATCTCGGGTATGAAATTGACTACGTTGAAAGAGAGGAATATGCAAAAGCCTTTCAAGCGGCCCAGAATGATCCCAAGAGGGCGGCATCACTTACAAGCATCATGGCTTATATGCACTCACCCGGCGGACGGGAGACGGTAAGGCTTACGCGGCAGTGCGAATACACGATGCAGGTGCTCTATCGGCTGAAGTTTGCATGGCCCGTCACAACCTGGGATTATATTGAACGCTTTGTATCGACACTTAGCGGGCTTGGATTTTTTGAGGAAGAGGAGCCGGCTGGCGAGTGAGTTACATAATGAACTGTCGTTATTAGAGGAGGATATTTAAACATGACTATCGAAAAGACAATTGATGGAACAGAAGCTACGCTTGCAATAGAAGGATGGCTTGACACGAATGCGGCGCCGGAGCTTCTTAAAGCGCTTGATGAGCTTGAATCTGACACGGAGAGTCTGGTACTTGATCTCAAAAAACTTGAATATATCTCATCATCCGGAGTAAGAGGGATAGTTTCCGCATACAAGAAGATGAACGGGGCGATCAAAGTAAGAGGGGCTGCTCCCGGCATCATGAGCATATTCAAGGCCACCGGCATCGACAAAAAGCTGAGCTTTGAATAAAAAGGAGGTTTTACTGCCATGGGGGGAAAGAAGAAGCCGAGAATATCATTGTTGGCGCGCACAGCGCTCTTTTTCCTGCTGACACTTTTTCTCTCCCTCCTGGTAGTACTGCTTTTTGCAAGAAAGTATGTATTCGAAGATGCCATTTCGCGGAGCTACGCGATCTCCGCGGGAGCGGCAACCGCGGCAATGACCTCCCTTGGTTCAGCGGATGGCCTTTATGAGCTCTTTTTCGATGAGGAATACAGGGACAGTGTACACAAAACCTTTCAGTTCATATGCAAAAAAACCGCGACGGATATTATTTATCTTTATACCGTCGACGAGGACCAAAGAAGACATTATATAGTCACTGCCGCAAAAGATGATGAAATAGATGCGATAATTCAGGATACGATAAGCTTCGACATGGTGGATGACGAAGAGCTTTATCCCGCTGAAGTCCGCGTTCTGGAAGGAAGATCGGACGGTGAGCATGAATTTTATCATACTGACAGTGGCTATATGTGCATGTTCGTGCGTCCCGTCATTTCAGATGGGAAGGTCATTGCCTTAATAGGCGCTTCTTATGACGCGGACGATATCATTGATGAGTCAAAGAAAAACCTCTATTTCATCGCGGGGCTTGTGATCCTTGTTTTCTCGATCGCCCTGATAAGCTCGCTCATCCTTATGCGAAAGTCCATCTTTGTCCCGGTGAGATCGCTGTCCAAAAGTATGCGAAGCTTTACAAAGAATATTGACAGCCCGGTTCCAAAGAGGAAGACCAACTTTTCGGATGAGATCACCGATATGGAAAGCTCATTTTACGAGATGACCGAGAATATGCGTGAGTACGTTGATGAGATCAAGACTCTTACTTCTGACAAGGTGCAGGTGGAGACGCAGCTTGATGTGGCAAGGAGGATACAGAGCGGCCTTATTCCAATGGAGCACTTTGTACTTGGGGACGGCTGCGAGATCTATGGCATAGAGAAGCCTGCGAGGGCGGTAGGCGGAGACTTTTACGATATCTTCCGGCTGGATTCGGATCGTATCTGTGTCGTCGTCGGAGATATTTCCGGCAAGGGCGTATCGGCGGCCATGTTCATGGTCATGGTAAAAACCGGGATCAGGGAGAATATAAAGGGTGGACGGTCACTCGCTGAGACATTCTCCTCCCTTAATCGGGAGATCTGTTTTTCGAACCCCGAGACTATGTTCGCGACAGTGGCTGCCATTATCCTTGATACAAAAACAGGGGTAATAAAGTATTTGAACGGAGGACACGAACTGCCGCTATTACTCTCGAAGGATACGGAGTATCTTGAACTTGACGCAGGCTGCGCTCTCGGACTCTTTGATGACGCGAATGCCGGGGAAAAAGAGATAAGGCTTTCTGACGGAGAGGGACTTCTCATTTTCACGGATGGTGTGACTGAAGCCAACGACGCTGAAAAAAACCAATTTGGAAAGGATCGCTTAAGGGAGCGTGTAAGAGATTATTATTCGGGATACGGGAACCGGTATGAAAGCGAAGGTCTCATAAAGGATCTGATGTCGGGCGTAAGCGGCTTTTGCAAGGATGCGGAGCAGTTTGATGACATTACCTGTGTTGCGCTCATCTACCGCGACAATGAAAAGGAGAGAAGAAGACTTACAATGGATCTTGCTTCTTCGCTTCCGGTGCTCAGGGACACGATCTTTGGTGGTATCGATGACGAGGAGCGGGCAAAGACTATCATTCTCGTATGCGAGGAGATATTTACAAATATTGTGAATTATTCCGGGGCAAAGAATGTAAGCTTCTACTTTGAGCGGACAGAGAAGCTCTGCGCCGTAACATTCTTTGACGACGGAGTTCCCTTCGACCCTGTAACCGTAAACCTCCGTGACAAGGCCTTTGAGGAGCTCGATACGGGCGGCATGGGCATCAGGCTCGCCCGGATGAACACAAAGGAGATGGTCTACAACCGCATAGACAACACAAACCAGCTGGTCCTTCGGTTCGAAACGGAAACGCAGCCCTAATGGTCCCCCGGGACCATTTTATTTTTTTGGGGGTAAATTATTATATTCCCATCTCCGATATACTATACAAGATAACCATCATTATCTTTTTTTGCATTGAAACGGATGTCATTTTTTTCTACAAGGAGGTAGAGCGCTATGTCAGGTATTGGCAGTATTTCTGCGTATCAGCAGTCAAGTCAGATCTCTAAAGGGGCGGATCGCACAACCGGCGCGGCTTCGTCGAAGGCTTCGTCAGGCAGTTCTTTAGAGAGCCGGACTTCCATAGTTGAAACCAAAGACTTTTCTCCCATCGAAACAGGCAGTTCCCTTGTACCCAAAAAAACAGAATACGGGAATACTATCGGTAATGTGCAGCTTTCCGAAAAAGCTGCTAATTATCTTGATAAGCTGAAATCAAAGTTTGGCAATATGGAATTTATCACTGTCAGCAAGGACATGAAGGCGCAGGTCCATAAGAATGCGGCAGCATATGGCAATTCCGGCAAAATGGTCGTTCTGATTGACGAGGAAAAGCTTGAACGAATGGCTACTGATGAGTCCTACAGGAAGAAGTATGAAGGGATCATCGCCACATCGCAGCTGAAGATGGCTGAGGCAAAGAACAGCTTAAAGAGCAGCGGCGCGAGTGTCAAGAATTTTGGCATGTCAGTGGATTCCAATGGCAATGAAAGCTTCTTTGCTACGGTAGGAAAATCCCAGGATCTTCAAAAGGAGCGGATCGAAAAGAAGGCGGCACAGAAGAAGGAGCAGAAGGCCAAAGAAAAGAAGAGGGCTGAAAAGGAAGCGCGTGAAGAGCGTCTTCAAAAGGCGAAGGACAAAAAGGCCGAGGGCAAAGAAAAAACGGAAGACGAGGAAGAGGTTTCCGATATTGATGATACAAAGGAATATTTGAACATAGAAGCGCAGTCTCTCGATGAACTGCTTTCTAAAGTACAGACTTATTCCTATAACGGCGCCAGCCAGCGTGTCATGACCCCTTCCGAGCGCATGCTCGGCAGCCATGTCGATTTCAGCGGCTGACGGAAATATGAGGGTATTGTTTGGGAAAAGCGAGTATTTCCCTGAAGATGATGAGGATTGAGAAATGGTCCCCCGGGACCAGTAGAAGTCAAGTGATCAATTTCACTGTTAAGGAATGGTCCCAGGGGACGGAGTCAAGGGACCAAAAAAAGGTAGTTCTGTTCGTTAAGCTCGAGCTTCGCCTTCGGCTCGCTCAGGCCTAGTATAGCTGTTCTTAAATACCTCGACTGAATGCTTGCCTGCTTACCCGACAGCACGCACCTGAAAGCCTCGGTGTAGCCCGCTACGCCTGCGTTTTCAGGCGCGCACTCTCGGGCAAGCATTCGGCGCCTCAGTCGAGTTATTTTATGTCTACGTTTCAAAAAATGCCCCCTTGACTCCGTCCCCTGGGACCATTATCGTATGTGATGTTGTGTATCATTATATGAATCGAGGTTTATAAAATGAAGCTGGGAATCGTAGGGCTTCCGAATGTAGGGAAGTCGACACTTTTCAATTCACTTACAAAGGCCGGGGCGCTTGCGGCGAATTATCCGTTTGCGACCATCGACCCGAATATAGGCGTTGTGGCAGTTCCGGACAAGAGACTCAAGGTCCTCGGCGATATGTATCACTCGAAGAAGGTGACGCCCGCGACCATTGAATTCGTCGACATTGCGGGACTTGTGAAGGGAGCGTCAAAGGGTGAGGGGCTTGGAAACCAGTTCCTCGCGAACATCAGGGAATGCGATGCAATAGTCCATGTTGTGCGCTGCTTTGAGGATGATAATATCGTCCATGTCGACGGTTCGATCGATCCCGCCAGGGACATTGAGACCATCAATCTCGAGCTTCTCTTCGCGGACATGGAAGTGCTCGAGAGAAGATGGGGCAAGGTTGGCAAGCAGGCAAAGATGGTGAAGGAATATGCCCGCGAGGGCGCGCTCCTCGAGCGGCTCCGCCCTTTCCTTGAAGAAGGTAATATGGCAAAGGCCTTCGAATGTGAGGACGAGGAGGAGCAGAAGCTCTTCGACGGCTACAACCTTCTTACCGCAAAGCCTGTGATCTATGCTGCAAATGTTTCGGAGGATGATTATTCATCCGACGGAGAAAATAATGAAGCCGTAAAGAAGGTCCGCGAAATGGCAAAATCAGACGGGAGTGAGGTTTATGTCGTCTGCGCCGAGATCGAGGCGGAGATCTCAGAGCTTGAGAGCGAGGAGGAGAGGCAGATGTTCCTTGAAGACCTCGGCCTTTCCGAGAGCGGCCTCGACAAGCTGATAAAGGCAAGCTATGAGCTTCTCGGTCTTATCTCGTTCTTGACCTGCGGGGAGGATGAATCCCGCGCCTGGACGATCAAAAAAGGAACCCTCGCGCCTCAAGCAGCGGGAAAGATCCATACGGATTTTGAGCGGGGCTTCATCTGCGCCGAGACCGTGCCCTTTGAAAAGCTCGTGGAGTCGGGCGGGATGGCTCAGGCCAAGGAAAAGGGTCTCGTCGCTACGAACGGCAAGGAATACGAGGTGAAGGACGGCGACGTGATGCTCTTCAGGTTCAACGTGTAATACGCTACGCATAACCGGTTTCCGAAAAAGCCTTGACCTTAACATTATCTTTTCGTATACTATATCTGCGCGTCTTTTTTTCGCGTTAAACTATATATTGGCGTGTATTTTTTTCGGGAGAGAAGATAATTATGAAATGTCCTTTCTGCGGAAGCGACAACAACCGTGTCATAGATTCACGTCCGGCTGATGATGACAATTCCATCAGACGCCGCCGCCTCTGCGATGACTGCGGAAAACGGTTCACTACTTATGAGAAGATCGAGACCATACCGCTCATAGTCATCAAGAAGGACAATACCAGAGAACAGTTCGATCGCGCGAAGATCGAAAGCGGTGTCCTGCGTGCCTGCCACAAGAGGCCGGTTTCTGCAGCTCAGATAGCCGGGATCGTTGATGAGGTTGAGACACAGGTCTTCAACAGTGAGGACAAGGAGGTTCCCTCGGCCGAGATCGGTGAGCTTGTTATGGAAAAGCTCAAGGATGTAGATGCCGTAGCCTATGTACGTTTCGCCTCAGTCTACCGCGAGTTCAAGGATGTGAACACTTTCATGAACGAGCTGAAGAGGATGCTGGACAAGGAAGAGGCGTCCAAAAAATCGAGGACATGAGTTTTTTCAAATCGACTCTAATATTTTTTGTCTTTGATCCGATATTATACTTGTAGCGATTTATTTCATTCTGATTTTGAGGGAATGCAATGAATATATCAGGTATCAGACCTATAGGCGGTTATGCAAGCATCGGCAGTCTTTCCTCTGTTTCAAGGCCGCATCCTGCCGCAGAGAGCAGCTCTTCATCAGGCGATTCCTTAAGCGCGAGATCGAATACCAAGGAAGAACTTCAGAAGATAGCGGAAAAGAGGGCGAGACAGAACTTTACTGTCAATGATTTTGACGCCCAGTACAAGCCGGAGACGCCTTCCTTTGAGAACAACAAGCTCCGGACGGCTGAAGTTGAGAAGGCTGTTTCAGATATGAGGCGTGACGAGGCTATTCAGCAGTATCAATATTTCGTTGGTGCTCCGGAGAACAATCCTTCGCAGACCGCTGCTGAGGGCGGCCAGACTCAAAGAGCAATACGGGGGGCTGAGAATTTCGACTTTTGAAAGGTAGGACATGCCGAAGCTTTTTCCCGATGATGATGTGAAAAGTACATATGACGTGGATTTCAGGGCTCTGTACCGGGAAGGATACAGAGCTCTTCTTTTTGATGTTGATAATACGCTGGTTCCTCATGACGCGCCGGCGGATGAGAGGGCGAAAGCGCTCTTTTCAATGCTGAATGAAATCGGCTTCAAGTGCATGTTCATCTCAAACAACAGCGAGCCCCGCGTAAAGACCTTTTGTGAGGCGGTTGGCGCCTTCGGCTACATCTACAAGGCAAAAAAACCTATGCCGGGCGCTTATGAAGAGGGAATGCGGCGTATGTTGAGTGACAGGTCAACTACTTTGTTCTTTGGTGACCAGCTTTTTACGGACATATGGGGAGCAAATAATGCGTGTGTCCGCTCGATCCTCGTAAAGCCCATACACAAATTCAGGGAGCCCGGTCAGATCATATTAAAGAGGCTTCTGGAGGCTCCGATACTGCTTTCATACAGGCTGCTTTGCTCGAACAAAAGAAAAAAATGGAGAGTTCCTCTTCAAGACGGAAGAGTTGTATTTTGATTCAATGAAAGGAAAAGATCATGAAAATTGCGCTTGCCTGCGATCATGCCGGCTTTGAACTGAAGGAAAAGGTGAAAAAGTACCTCACGGGAAAGTCCTTTGAGGTGAGGGATCTCGGATGCTATTCGGCAGATCGGGTGGATTATCCTCTGTATGGGGAAAAGGCCGCAAATGCCGTTGCTTCGGGGGAGTGTGATGCGGGAGTCCTTATCTGCGGGACCGGCATAGGGATTTCCCTTGCTGCAAACAAAGTGAGGGGGATAAGAGCAGCGGTATGCTCGGAGCCTGTTTCCGCGCGGCTTGCAAAAGAACACAATAATGCAAACATCATCGCCTTCGGTGCCCGGATAGTCGGAGAAGAGACGGCATATGCTATACTTGATGCTTATTTTGCTGCGTCCTTCCAGGGGGGCAGGCACGCAGAGCGTGTTGGCATTATCTCCGAGATCGAGGAGAAAAACTTCAAGTAATCCTTGCAAGACGTTATCAAAACGAGTAAAATGTCTTGAGTTGTCACTGTCCAATTTAGGAGGTTTTTATGATTTCAGCAGGTGATTTCAGAAACGGCATTACTATTGAATATGAAGGAAATATCTATCAGATAATGGAATTCCAGCATGTCAAGCCCGGCAAGGGCGCGGCTTTTGTCCGCACGAAGCTGAAGGATATCCAGAACGGCGGCGTCATCGAGCGTACGTTCCGTCCTACCGAGAAGCTTCCCCAGGCGCGTATTGACAGGAAGGACATGCAGTACCTTTATAATGACGGAGATATGTATTATTTCATGGATACGGAAAGCTATGAGCAGATCCAGCTTTCATCCGCTGATGTGGGCGATTCCATGAAGTTCGTAAAAGACAATGAGATGGTAAAGATGATGTCCCATGACGGCAAGATCTTTGCGGTTGAGCCGCCGCTCTTTGTAGAGCTTCAGGTTACAGCTACAGAGCCCGGTGTGAAGGGGAACACCGCGACCGGTGCTACGAAGCCCGCTACTGTTGAGACAGGCGCAGAGGTAATGGTGCCCCTGTTCGTTAACCTTGATGATGTGATAAAGATCGATACACGTACAGGTCAGTACCTTTCAAGAGTTTGATCCAGGGGTTATCGGGGGGAGAATATGGATATTCTTGATCGGCCGCTTGCAGAAATACTTGCGGACAGAAAGATATTCAATATTTTTGATGAGGAATTCAGAAATGCAGGGTGGCTTGATGTTACCGCCCTGCTTAAATCCGAGAGCAGCTTTAATGATCTTTACAAGGACGGGACGGTTCCCGAGGCTGTTCTCGATCGCATAAAGGAGAAGATCGGAGGCTCTTTGGAGCCTGAAGATAATGGAGATGATTTCGCTTCTTGACACGAACGCAACTCTATAGTATATTCTATGCCGTTGCGTTTTTCATATGCTGGCGTGGCACAGTCGGTAGCGCACCTCATTGGTAGTGAGGAGGTCACGGGTCCGATTCCCGTCGCCAGCTTTCGCGTAAGCAACGAGAAGCAACAAAGAAAAGGAGCCCTGTATCCGAGGCGAATTTATTCGCCACAGGATGCAGGGCTCCTTTTCTTTAGTCGCGGCGACTGCCGCGACTGAGCGCGCCAAAGGCGCGCGAAGTTGCTTCTCGAGTTGCATAAGCAAAGAGCGGCGACTGCCGCGACTGAGCGCGCCCAAGGCGCGCGAGGTTGCTTCTTCGTTTCCCTCCGAACCCTTCTTGAAAGCGCTTTCATTTAGTGCTAAAATTACCCATCATGAAAACCAAAGAAGTTGACCCTCATGAAGAGAATACTACTATCGCCTATCTCGTGAAGCTTGCGCTTCTTTCGGCGGTTATAGTGCTGATGGCCTTCACGCCGCTTGGCTACCTCAGGGTAGGGGCTCTGTCCATTACCTTTCTTGTGGTACCTGTTACCGTTGGCGCCATCGTCCTCGGTCCTTTCGGTGGGATGATCCTCGGCGCGATCTTCGGGATCACCTCCTTTGTCCAGTGCTTCGGAATCGACACCTTCGGAACCACCCTTTTTGCGATAAATCCCATCTTTACCTTCCTTTTTTGCATACCTACACGGATGCTCATGGGACTTTTCGCGGGTCTTACCTTCAAGGCTATGTCATCCTCGAAAAAGAAGGGTGTCCGTATATTCTCTGTCTTTGTGACATCGGCTCTCGGTCCGCTCTTCAATACTGTCCTGTTCATGACAACGCTTTGCCTTTGCTTCTACAATACAGATTATATTCAGGGCTTCGTCACCGAACTTCACGCGGCGAATCCCTTTACCTTTGTAGTGCTCTTTGTGGGACTTAACGGAGCGATCGAGATCGCGGTGGATTTCATAGTCTGTTCCATAGCCTCAACGGCCATACTCTCGGCAGAATCGAGAAAACCATCAAACGGTTATGTGAAGACCGAAGTAAAAATAGTTAGCAACGGATCCAAAGAAAAGGAAGACAAAAAGCAATGAAGGTACTTGTAGTAGGAAGCGGCGGAAGAGAGCATGCCCTCTGCTGCTCGATCAAAAGCTCAAAAAAAGTTGAAAAACTCTATTGTGCGCCCGGAAATGCCGGTATTTCAGGTGTTGCGGAGTGCGTCCCGATCAAGCCCATGGATTTTGAAGCCATGGCTTCTTTTGCGCTTAAGGAAAAGATAGACCTCACCGTGATAGGCATGGACGACCCCCTTGTAGGCGGCATCGTTGATGTGTTTGAGGAAAAGGGACTTCGCGTTTTCGGCCCCCGGAAGAATGCTGCGATCCTTGAGGGCAGCAAGGCCTTTTCAAAAGAACTTATGAAGAAATACGGCATTCCGACAGCCGATTATTTTGTCGCAAAGAGCCCTGATGAGGCGCGCGAATATCTCAAGGCCTCGAAATACCCGATAGTCCTGAAGGCTGACGGCCTTGCGCTCGGAAAAGGGGTCCTCATCTGCAACGACAGTGCCGAAGCCGACGCTGCCGTCAAAGAACTCATGGAGGACAAAAAATTCGGTTCCTCAGGCGATGAGATAGTGATAGAGGAATTTCTTGAGGGACCTGAGGTTTCCGTCCTTTCCTTTGTTGACGGTGATACCGTAAAGATAATGGCCTCAGCCATGGATCACAAGAGAGCCGGAGACAATGACACGGGTCTTAATACAGGCGGAATGGGAAATATCTCGCCGTCTCCCTATTATACAAAAGAGGTAGACGATTTCTGCCAAAAGAATATATATCAAAAGACCGTGGATGCTATGAAGGCAGAGGGGCGCCCCTTCAAGGGAGTGATATTCTTCGGTCTCATGATCACAAAAGACGGTCCGAAGGTCCTCGAATACAACTGCCGCTTCGGTGATCCCGAAGCCCAGGTGGTGCTTCCGAGGATGGAGACTGATATCATAGACGTAATGGAGGCCTGCATTGACGGGCGGCTTTCCGATATCGATCTTTCCTTTACAAAAAGGGCATCGGTCTGTGTAGTCCTTGCAAGTCGCGGCTATCCGCTGTCATATGAGAAAGGCTTCAAAATAAAGGGTCTTGACGATCCGCTCTTTGAAAAGTCTGATTATTTTGTCTTCCACGCCGGCACCGCAAAGAATGAAAATAATGAGATAGTGACCTCCGGCGGCCGCGTCCTTGGAGTAACTGCCCTCGGCGATGACCTTAAAGACGCCAGGAAAAAGGCTTACGAAGCAATAGAGCACATAGATTTTGACAACAGATATTTCAGGCATGATATTGGACACGCAATAGATGAGGTTTAGTTTTCAGTAATTGTTTTTTTGATCAGGAGGTAAAAAATGTCAGAGTATGGTTTTGGCGGAATGATCCAGAAGCTCAAGGCTTCACCCAAGAAGATCGTTTTCACGGAAGGAACGGACCCGAGGATCCTCGAAGCTGCGTCCCGTCTGCTTGCAGGTAATTTCCTTCACCCCATCCTTCTCGGGAAGGAGCAGGAGGTATTTGACGCGGCTGAAGAGGCCGGCTTCAATATCAAGGGCGGAACTATCATCGATCCTTCGAACTACGACAGGTTCGACGAGATGGTGGAGTTGTTCTGTGAGCTTCGTAAATCAAAGGGTGTGACTCCCGAACAGGCAAAGGGGATTCTTTCGGGATCGAATTATTTTGGAACGATGCTTGTAAAGATGGGAGTCGCTGATGCGCTTCTCGGCGGCGCTACCTATACTACGGCTGATACCGTACGTCCCGCACTTCAGCTGATCAAGACAAAGCCCGGAAATTCCATCGTTTCATCCTGCTTCATCCTTGTAAGAAACGCTGCTACCGGTGACAGAGAGCTCCTTGCAATGGCTGACTGCGCGATCAATATCAATCCCACAGAGGATGAACTTGTTGAGATCGCCGGCGAGACAGCAGAGTGCGCAAAGGTCTTCGGTATCGATCCGAAGGTCGCCTTCCTTTCATATTCCACTTTGGGCTCCGGAAAGGGCGATGATGTTGACAAGATGAGGAATGCCACTGCAAAGGCGAAGGCAAAGTTCCCCGACCTTCCTATCGAGGGCGAGCTCCAGTTCGATGCTGCAGTTTCTCCCCGTGTTGCAAGGACGAAGTGCCCGGGATCTGAGGTGGCAGGTCATGCGAATACCTTCATCTTCCCCGACATCAATGCCGGAAACATCGGCTACAAGGTCGCTCAGCGTCTCGGAAACTTTGAGGCCTATGGCCCCATCCTTCTCGGCCTGAACGCTCCCATCAACGACCTTTCAAGAGGCTGCAATCCTTCGGAGGTCTATTCGATGGCTATCATTACTGCAGTTCTTGCCTGCAAATAAGAAAAGGAAGCGACATGGCTGGTGAAAGCTGGGCCCTTCTCAGAAAAGGCGCTGACTTTGAAAAAATAGCAAAAGAAAACAATATCGACCCCGTTACTGCGAGGCTGATAATAAATAGAGGCGTGCCGGCGAGTGAGGTCGGCACGTTTCTTTCTGCCGGGACAAAAAACTTCATAGATCCGCATCAGATGAAGGACATTGAAAAGGCCGCGGATGTCATCATTTCCTCTATCAAAGCCGGTGAGCCGATCCGCGTCATCGGCGACTATGATGTGGACGGGATCAATTCGACATACATCCTTCTCATGGGAATTCGCCGTGCCGGTGGAAAGATCGATTATGCGATACCAAACCGTGTCGAGGACGGCTACGGCGTCAATGTCAAAATGATAGATAAGGCGAAAGATGACGGGGTAAAGTGCATCATCACCTGCGACAACGGGATCGCTGCCTTTGATGCCATAAAACATGCAAAGGAGCTTTCCATGAAGGCTGTGGTGACCGATCATCACACGGTGCCTTACGAGGAAAATGGCGGGGAAAGGAATGACATCCTTCCACCCGCGGACGCTGTCGTCGATCCGCACAGATCTGACTGCCCCTATCCCTTCAAGGATATCTGCGGAGCAGTCGTAGCATGGAAGTTCATTATCGTTCTCTATGAAAAGCTCGTGATTCCTGTATCAGAGGCTGATATATTTATTCCAAATGCAGCATTTGCAACGGTTTGCGATGTGATGCCGCTAACCCTTGAAAACAGGGCAATCGTGAAGACGGGCCTCTTACGAATGAAGAAAGACAGCCCTCTTGGGATGAGGGCTCTGATCACACGCTGCGGTCTTGATGAAGGACCGATAATGGCCTGGCACCTCGGCTTCATCCTCGGCCCCTGCTTCAACGCCACGGGGCGCATAGACTCAGCTGACATAGCAATGAACCTTCTTCTTTCAAAAAACATGGAAGAGGCCTCATCCCGTGCCCTTTCGATAGTCACTATGAATGAAGAACGAAAGGCCATGACGGAGAAGGGTGTCAATGAAGGCCTTTCTATGCTTGAAGAATACGATCTTCAAAAGTATCCTGTAATCGTCCTCTTCATCCCCGACATCCACGAATCGATATGCGGGCTTGTGGCAGGGCGCATCAAGGAAGCGACAAATCACCCGGTCTTCGTCCTTACGAGTGGAGAGAGCTGCGCCAAGGGGAGCGGAAGATCGATAGAGGCTTATCCCATGTACGACAGGATGAAGGCCTGCGAAGACCTTTACATAAAGTGGGGCGGACATCCAATGGCTGCAGGGCTTTCCATGAAAGAGGAGGACATCGATAGCTTCCGCGAAAGGATAAATGAGGCACCGCAGTTATCGGAAAACGACTTTCAAAAAAAGATAATGATAGACTGCGACATGCCGCTTTCCTATCTCTCTGCCCACACACGGCTTATCGATGAGATGGAATATCTTGAGCCCTGCGGGGTGAAAAATGAAAAGCCCCTTTTCGCGGAAAAACAAATAAAGCCGCTCTCAGCCAAAATTCTCGGGCGTGACAGGCATTTCATCAAATTCATCCTTCCCGCGGGAAATTCTTCGATAGAAGCTATTTATTTCGGTGACTTTGAAAGAATGCGGGATTATTATGAAAAGAAATATTCATCCTCTTCATGGGAAAAACTCCTTATCGGGAGAGAAAATGATATTATGATCACAATAGCATACGAGGTCTCATGGAATGAGTATAATGGCATAAAGAAACCACAGGTCAGGATCAGGCATTATATGTAAGGGGGAAATGAAATGGCAAAGATTGAAAACTATACTTTTGATTCCTGCGATGATGAGGGGACAAAGATCCACGCAGTAAAGTGGACGCCCGACGACGGGAAGGTGAAAGCGGCGATCGAGCTCTGTCACGGCATGATAGAGTATATCGAGCGCTACGGCGAGTTTGCGGAGTTTCTTGCAGACAGAGGCTTTGCGGTATTCGGACATGACCACATCGGGCACGGCGAGTCCGTTAAAGACCAATCCGATCTCGGAAACCTCCACACGGATACGCCCTCAAAGACAGTGATAGAGGACATGTTCACACAGTACAAGCTTATGAGAGAGCAATACCCGTCATTGCCCTGCTTCATCCTCGGTCATTCCATGGGCTCCTATCTTCTTCGAAAAATGCTCTCAGTCCATGCAAACGGCCTTTCAAAGCTTTCCGGCGCGATAATAATGGGAACCGGCACCGAGAATGATCTTGCGATATCGATAGGCACCATGATAGTGAAGAAGAGCATCAAAAAGAACGGCAGGGACTTTAAGAGCCCCTCTGTCGCAAAGCTCATGTTCGGCCCCGCCTACAAGAACTTTGATATAACGGGAGCGGATCCTGCGAAAAGCTGGCTTTCAAAGAATGTGGAATCGGTGAAGAAATATTATTCTGATCCGAAGGATACCTTCATGTTCTCGGTGAACGGCTATCTTTTGCTCCTTGAGTGCACGAAGTTTGACAACAATATAGAAAATATCAAAAAAATAAGGAAAGACCTTCCCATTCTCTTTGTCTCCGGATCGGACGATCCTGTCGGCGGTCTTTCAAAGGGCGTGTCAGCGGCTTATCAGAAATTCGTCAATGCGGGGATAGAGGATGTCACATTAAAGCTCTATGAAAACGACAGGCACGAGCTTCTTCAGGAGACAGACAGGCAGCAGGTCTTTTCGGATATTTATGACTGGATGGAAAAACGTATGAAATTGTAAAAGATCAATAACCTGCGAGATCCATTATCCTGTCCGTGACATAGACAGCGACGCAGGCGAGGGTCGCGGTAAGTGGAAGGTTTGCCCTGAAAAGCCCGAGGAGCATGGCTGTCGCAAAACCAATGACAGCACTCATTATATTCTCCGTCGAGTAAAAGACGGCAGGCACCGTCATCGCTGTAAGGCAGGCGAAGGGCACATAATAAAGAAAGCGCTTCACATATCTGTTTTTGATCTCGCGGCGCAGAAGAACAAGAGGTATGGCGCGTATCGCATATGTAGTCAGCGCCATTATGAGGAGGTAGATCATTATGTTTTCAGGCATTTTGATCGGCCTCCTTTTTTTCTTCGGGAGTGGGGAAGAAAAGCGCTCCGACAAAGGCAGCCGAAAGAGTACATATTATCACGCGGAAGCCGCTTGATATATGGTCTGAAAGGAAGGGCACAAAGTACATAAGAAGTGAAAGTCCCATTGAGATAAGCGCGACAACGGCAGTGGGGCGGTGCTTTGTAGCCGGGGGCACGACGATCGAGACAAACATGCCGAAGAGAGCTATCCCGAGAGCGGAGAGGAGCCTTTCAGAGAGTATGTTTCCGGCAACAGAGCCGATGAAGGTTCCTGCCGTCCAGGAAAGGATCGGAAAGATCTCAAGCCCCGCCATGAAGGAGCCTGTAATCGGCTCGTTTCGGGTGGAAGAGACACCGAAGATCTCGTCCGTGTTCCCGTATGCGATCAGGAGACGTTTTACGGTGCCCGTCCCCGGAGCGAGCTTTTGCGTAAGTGTAAGGCTCATAAGGCCGTATCTCATATTGATAACGAGTATCGTGAGGAAGGTCTCAAAAAACGCAGCCTGTGACGCGATGAGCGTGATCCCGGCAAACTGCCCCGCACTCGCAAGATTTGTAAAGCTCATAAGCGCCGCAAGAGGGGCATTGATCCCTGCCTCCCGCGCTGTGATGCCGAGCGCGAAGGAAACGGCAAAATAACCGGCGCAAATCGGAAGTGAAAGTAATGCGCCGGCTTTGAATTCTTTGAAATTGATAAAGTGTTTTTGTGGCATTTTTTATTTTTCCGATGAAGCGAAGAACTCATCTATCTGTTTGATGATCTCAAAGGAGGACTGCGTCTTTAAAAGATAGCCCGCAGGATTCAGGCTCATCACGGCCATCACGGATTCCCTGTCGCTCTTTCCTGTAAGGAATATGACCGGAATGTCCTTGTACTCCTCCTCTGCGCGCATCATTGAAAGGACCTGCCGCCCGTCGACTATCGGCATTTCATAGTCAAGGAGGACGAGGTCCGGTATCTCAAGAGCGAGAGCCTTCATAGCACGTGCTCCTGAATTTGCGAGAGTGATCTTGTATTTGTCATCAAGCCATTCCTTGATCTTTCGAAGCATTGTCCCTGAGTCATCGACCACGAGGATCTTTTTCCTGTGGCGTACGCCGACATTTGAGAGAAGGTCGATGCTTATCTTCAACGAGACTTCTTCAACATTTATGGGACGAAGGAAATCAAGCCGCCTCTGCGCCGCAGGGAGAGACTTCTTGAGGGTCTCAAGCTCCTCCGAATCCCCTATGAGATAATAAGGCGTTTGGCGCTCATCTATCCTGTCCGAGATATAGGTGAGCAATTTCAGATCTTCGGCGATCTCCTGGCTTGAATAGATGACGACGGCATTGTGTCCGCTTTCGCGGCTCAGAGAATCTATATTCGCACTTGCTATCTTTACGATATTCCCGCCCGCTTCAAGCTTTTGGACAAGCGATGTGATGATATAGCTTTTTCCTTTTTCTATAACGAGGATGGAATTTCTTCCCCGGTCCGTCATATCAGACATTTTACTGCTCCTTCTTAAGCAGACCGATGATAATATCAGCCTCTTCGATTATCTCATCTGTCGCAACATCCGCGACAAGCGCTGTAAGTCTTGTCATATGGTCAGTCGTTTCTTCCGGAAGCCTTATTTCCTTAAGAGATGATAATGCGCTATCGACCCCGTCAAGGTCAAAGGCATCCGCGCACTCCTTTATGGCAGAAAGGATGTCAATGATCTCGTCATAAGAAGCCTCTCTTTTGTCGGAGTCGTCGCCGTCGTCTGCGAACGGTCGAAGGACCTCCTTTAAGGCATTATACTCGGAAAGAACCTTTTCTGTCTCACTGTTTATTGTTTCAAGGTCGTTTTTGTCTCCGGCTTTTTCAAGCATGAAGAACTTATCCGAAAGCTCCATCGCGCCTATCGTCCTTGCTGTGGATTTCAAGGCATGAACTTCTATAGTGTAATCCTTGATGAATCCGTTTTCAAGGCAGTCGCGCACTTTGGCGGTCTTCATGTCAATGAGGCGGTAGAAGTCGCCGAGGAAGGAGAAAAACAGTTCTTTGCTTCCCGAATTCTTTATGCCCTCCTTTGAGTCGATCCCGGGAAGAGAAGGCAGATCATTGCTCTCAGCGGGCGAATCGATCGTGACCTTGTGGCTCTTGACCTTTTCCCTTGGCAGGTACTGCCTTATCTTTGAGCAGATGGTGCTCATCTCGATCGGCTTTGGAACAAAATCATTCATCCCGGCCGAAAGGAACTCCTCCTTCGCGCCTGCAAGGGCATTTGCGGTGAGAGCGATGACAGGCACATTTTTCATGTAGTCGCTGTTGCGCGAGCGGATTTCCTTCGTGCATTCCACCCCGTCCATCTCAGGCATCATATGATCCATGAAGATAATGTCATAGGAGTCATCTACGATTTTCTCAAGCGCGGCCTTCCCTGACTGCGCGGTATCGATAGACATCTGAAGCGGTGAAAGGAGCCCGCGAGCCACCTTCAGGTTCATCTCATTATCGTCGACGATAAGTATCTTTGCCTCCGGCGCGATGAAATTCACTTGCTGCGCGTGGGACTCAAAGGCAGTGATAGTATCGCGGTTTATAGCCTGGCAGAAATTCAGGGAATAAAGGGGTTTGTTTACAGAATACTCCGAGGAGTCGGGATCCTCAGTCATCGGGTTTTTGATTATGATATGGCGCGTCTTTTTGAAGATCGCCGGATCCTCAACAAAGTCCTCATATTTCTCATGGGTCTTTGAATCAAGAAAGATAATGCCGGCATCTTCTTTTCCGTCAAGCACATCCAAAAATGGGACATATCTTACCCCATGGTCCCCGCAGAGTTTGATCAATGCTTCTTCAAGAAGGTCTGACGAGAATGCGCCCGTCACGACGGAGTCTTTGTTTTCAGGCCTTATTTCGGCAGCAGGAGTTTGGTCTTGTATCTTCTGATAAATATCAAAAGAGAATACTGAACCCTTTCCGTACTCAGAACTTACCGATATGGTTCCGCCCATGGCAGAAACGAGGTTCTTTGAGATCGCAAGTCCAAGGCCTGTGCCTTCCTTCTTCCTGTTCTTTTTCGTATCGACCTGGGAGAAGGAGCCGAATAGCTTCGAAATATCCTCTTCCTTTATTCCCTGTCCGGAATCCTCCACCTCGAACAATAAATGGATATCTTCACCCTCGACACTTTCTGTTTTGAGAGTAAGCTTTACGAAACCCTCCTCCGTGAACTTTACGGCATTGTTCAATATATTCGTAAGCACCTGCCTTATCCTTATATTGTCGCCATACAGGAGGTGCGGGAGGTTTTTGTCTATATCAAAGAGGAGTTCTATCGGCTTTTCTCCGATCCGGTTCAAGATGATCATGGAAAGGTCAGAGAACATTGACATCGGCTCATAGTCGTCATTTATGATCTCAAGCTTTCCGGATTCTATCTTTGAAAAATCAAGGATGTCATTGATGATGGAAAGGAGGGAATCACCGGAATTCTTGATATTCAGAAGGTAGCCCTTCGCCTCGGGCGGCAGGTCTTCTCTCATCAAAATCTCTGTCATTCCGACTATGGCATTCATGGGAGTCCTAATCTCATGCGACATATTTGAAAGAAAATCGCTCTTTGATTTTGCAGCGGAGATCGCCTTTTCCCTTTCTTCATTTGCCTTTTTGAAAAGCTCAAACTGCTCTGTAGTATCAAAGAACATGAGGCAGTAGCCTGACGCTTTGTCCTTCCCCTTTGAAAAGAATCTTTTCCTTCCCTCAAGTGGTGTCAGGAAAGCGCGGTAGTAGCGCCCGTTGAACCGGTATTCGTCAAAGAAGTGGGAGGAAGGACCGTCTTCATTTTTTTCTCCGCCCACCGGACAGGTGGTGAAATAGTTCATAAGTTCAGAAGGCAGGGGTGTCCCCGTTGTAAGGCCGTTTACTTCGGGGAAAAGCTCATGCGCCTTTTCATTCGCATCGAGGTATTCATAATTGTTGTTCACTGTGATCGAAGCGCCGCCCCACTTGTCATAGACTCTTTTTTTCGCCCACTCGACCACGCCGAAAAAGTCTCCGCTCATCACTCCTATCATGAGATAGAGCACAGAGACGGAAGCGGCGAGCGGCATGAAATCGTAATCAGGTTTTACGAAGGTCATCAAAGCTATCACGGCAACTATTATGATCTGGGCTATCGAGAGCCTTTTCAGATTTTTTTTCTCGTAGGATGAGTGTGTTTTTCTCAACCTCAAAACCGTAGATACGAAAAGGACTATAAGAAGCAGGGCGATGTAGGCATTATTGATGTAATAGAGGATGCCCTTGTCAAAGCGCAGATAGGAGATCGTTGAGCCGCCGAGCGTTTCTGTAATGAATTTCGGGTTGTTGTAAATGAGAGTTGAGAAGGTGTTGTCCCAGAGTACAAAGAGGACGAAGGCCGAAAGGATGGCATAGCCAATGAACAGGAACCTCTTTCGAACACCGAGATAATGCTGCATAAAGAGGATATAAAAGAGGTAAAAGAGCATATTCGTAAGGAAGTTCATCTTCATCGCAAGGACAGCTTCATCAAGCCCCGTGGTATTTAGGGAGAGGAAGTAGGTGGCGTTGTAGATGAGGCATATAAGGTCAGAAACCAGGAGCATTGAAGCAGCGCGGTTTGGCTCGCAGCGAAAGATCACAAAGATGCCGACCACCGGGATGATGACTCCGATGAGGCAGATAAGGATCATATGGGGAGGAAGGGTGGTCCGTGAACGAAGGCTCATATCAAAGAAAGGGTTGTATCTATGGCCGCCTGGAACCTCATTAGTTTCCTCCGTCTCAACCCCGTCAGGCTTTAATGGCTGTCCGTTCGCGTCAAGAACAACATTTTCAATATCTCCCGGTTCATCCGGCAAAGGCTTTTTTTCAGACAGACTTTCAGAAAATGAGGACGGTCCTTCGTTTTCGACTTCACCTGCGGCAGAAGACACAAAGCCAAAAAATGGTGAAAGCAGCAGTACCAAAAGCAGCAATAATACAAAAATCTTTTTTTTCATAATGATTTCTTTCCAATGAGATTTACTGTAAAGGTAATGAATCCGTCCTTGAAGGAGGCATCAATAGAGCCGGAATGCCTTTGAGCTATTGATTCCGCGACAGAGAGCCCGATCCCGTAGCCTGACTGCTTTTCGCTCTGGCTGTGTGATTCATCGCTTCGGTAGAAGCGGTCAAAGAAGCGCCTGTAATCAACCTTTTCACCATCCTTAAAGGTGTTTGAGACAAAAAGGAGAGCAGAGTTTTTCTTCTTTCCGGGACTTAATCTTACAGCGACCTCCCCGCCTTCGTCACAGTATTTGATGGCATTGTCTATGAGGACGGAAACGAGCATCCTCACGGCGCTTGAGTCAAATATTATTTTTGTATCCGGAGTGATCGTTCCTGAAAGAGTCAGGCCTTTCTGCTTCGCCAGGGCTTCAAAGGAGCCCAGGGTCTCTGTGATGATCGAGCTCAGGTCACACTCCGACTCAACCTCTGTTTCCTGCTCGCTGTCACGGGATATCATCACGAGATTTCGAATGAGACCGTCCATCCTATCCACCTGTTCAAGGGTGGACTTCGTCCATTCGCTCTCCTTGTCGGTCATCTCTATGAATTCGGTATTTGCCTTGATCACGGCAAGAGGGGTCTTCAGCTCGTGGGAAGCGTTCGTTATGAATTCTTTCTGGCGCTTTGAATTTTCTATGGCAGGCTGGATAGCCCTCCAGGAGAGTAGTCTGACAAGAAGGAAAGTGATGAGAAAGCCCAGGATGAAGACGAGCACTGCGAATGAGAATGCCGTGAGCATCAGATAGATGACATCCTGATTGTTGATGCAGACAGTCAGGGTATTTCCGTTTGATAACTCTGCGTTACGGTAAAAATAGATGCCGAAATGCCCCCGCGCGTTTCCTGTGGAATTTGCGTTTCTTGCAAGGGCAAGAGCCTCATCATCAGAGAGGCTGTCGAGATTCATGATGTGAACTCTTACTGCCTCATTATCCTGGTTGAATTCTACTGTAAAGACCCTGGTGCCCTGCAAAAGACCGCTCCTCAAAAGCGAAAAGCCGTAGAAGGGGCGCCCCTCAAAGCTTTCCGAGGGGTCAAAGTTTTTGTCATCCGCTGTAAAGAGATCGCTGAAATTGGCGGGCAGAGGAGTTGTACCTGACTCATTCGCCTTCTCTATAGCGTTGTCATAGTTTCGCACAACTATGTCAAGTGACCTGTTCACCTGGCTTCTTGAATAGGCGACCATAAGGACACACGCAGTTACCGCGATGAAGACCATCACGAGGACGATAGAAGTCATTGCGATCGCAATGAAGCGCTTTCTTAATTTTTTGATCTCACGTGCTTCCAATCAGGTCACTCCTCCTCTGATGCCTTCAGAATAAAGTGGGTGCCCTCCTCACCTTCTATGACGAGAGAGGAGGATACTGCGGAAAGCTTGGCACGCAGGTATGAGACATAGAGGAACACTGCTTCATCGCGCTCCTCCTTTGTATCCGGGATCCCGTTGTGGTCAGCATCCCCCTCCTGCCAGAGAGCTTCATAGATACTGTCGGAATCCAGTCCGTCCTTGCCGGATCGGATAAGCTCACGCATGAGGAGAAATTCCTTGGGCGAGAGCCGGACCGTATTTGTGGAAGTCATTGAAAAGTCGTCAGCCCGAAGAGAGATATCAAAGAAGGAAAGGTCTTCCGGCACCGGAGCCGCTGCCTTTACCCGAATCAAAGCCCTTACCCTCGCCATCAGTTCCTTCATTGCAAAGGGCTTTGAGAGATAATCATTTGCTCCAAGATCAAGTCCCGCAACGCGGTCGTCAATCTCAGCCTTTGCGGTCAGCATCATGACGGGAGTCGAGTCTCCCCGCCCCCTTATTTCTGAAAGAACGGCGAGGCCGTCCTTCTTCGGCATCATAATGTCGAGTATGATGGCGTCGTAGTTATTGATATTATTTTCTGCAAATTGAGAGGCTTCCTCCCCGTCAAAGGCAGAGTCGACTTCGTAGCCCTCGTGCAAAAGCATCGCAGTCACGACTTTGTTAAGGTCCTTTGTGTCCTCTGCGAACAGTATTCTTTTCTTTGAGTCCATTATTTTTCATCCTCCATATTCCTTATCATGTCACGGATCGTCTGCATGGAGATATCGGTTGAGGCGAGCTCGTCTGCGCAGCGCTTGAGTTCACTTGTAATGAGAGAGAGCGATTTCCCGACATTTTTCTTGTATTTGATCTGGTGCTCGAGAGCCGCCCAGGTGTCCATCGATATGGTCCGAAGCTGGATCTCAATGAAGTAGCCCTCACTCTTCAATATCATATGGTAGCTTCGATAACCATTTGGCTTCGCGTGCTTGATATAGTCCTTTTCCTCTATGATCTCAAAGGCTTCGTTCTCTACTATGTGGTCGCGGATGAGATAGACATCGCTTCGGAATGCGCAGACTATCCTGATCCCGATGGCATCGCAAAGGACATTGAGAGCAGATTCCCGTGTTTCGGGAAGTCCTCTTCTTTTGCACTTTTCACGCATGGATTCATCAGATTTGATCCTGTATGAAAGATGCTCCACCGGGTCGTCGTCAAAGAGAGGGGTGAGACCTTGGCGAAGACCGTTGATGAAGGCTACCGTGTTTTTCATGACGCGCTCCATTTCAGGATAGGCGTCGCCGTAGATGGTATCGTTCTTTATCATGGCATTTTTTTAACATAAAAGAGTGAACAAATTGTGAAGAGATTATAGCACATCACTTTAATTGAATTTTAAAAACAGTTTAATTGATTTTTTGGGGCGGCTGGGCTATGATTGAACAGCATGATTTTATGACCATAGGACAATTGATCAAGTAGGAGGTTTGTGATGACAAGAAAACTGGTTCTCATCAGACACGGTGAATCCGTATGGAACAAGGAAAATCTCTTCACCGGCTGGACTGATGTCGATCTTTCGGAAAACGGGGAAAAGGAGGCAGACAACGGAGGTGCGCTCTTAAAGGCTGAGGGCTATACCTTTGATATCGCGTTCACTTCCTATCTGAAGCGTGCGATACATACCTGCAACCGCGTGCTTGCAGCTCTTGACGAGGAATACATTCCCGTCATCAAGTCCTGGAGATTGAACGAAAGACATTACGGCGATCTTCAGGGAAAGAACAAGTCAGATGCCGCAGCAAAGTGGGGCGATGATCAGGTGAAGATCTGGAGAAGATCCTACGATACACCGCCGAAGGCGCTTGATCCCTCTGACGAAAGGGCTCCGAAGAACCAGAAGGTTTACGCAGGCGTGAGCCCCCGCGAGCTTCCTCTTACAGAGTGCCTGAAGGATACAGTAGCGCGGGTGGTGCCTTATTATAATGACAGGATAGTTCCCCACATCATCAAGGGAGAAAACGTCCTCATAGCAGCTCACGGAAATTCTCTTCGCGCCCTCGTGAAATATCTCGACAATATCTCTGACGAAGAGATCACGGAGCTCAATATCCCGACCGCAGTTCCGCTTGTATATGAACTTGACGAGAACATGAACGCAGTGAAGCATTATTATCTGGGCGACCAGGAGGCCATCAAGGCAAAGATGCAGGCGGTCGCAAACCAGGGCAAGGCAAAATAAGTTTTCAAAACTTTTTTGGAGTTATATTAATCATTTTTTAAGGAGGTAATCAAAATGCCGGCATTTATTGATCCTATCGAAAAGGTTGTAGCTCGTGAGGTCCTTGATTCCAGAGGAAATCCGACGGTGGAGTGCGACATCTACACAGAAGGCGGCGCGTTCGGACGCGCTATCGTTCCTTCGGGAGCGTCCACAGGTGAAAGAGAAGCTGTGGAGCTTCGTGATGGTGACAAGGCACGTTACGGCGGAAAGGGCGTTTTAAAGGCTGTCGCAAATGTCAATGAAAAGATCGCTGACAAGATCATCGGCCTCAACGTTTTCGATCAGGCTCTTATAGACAAGACAATGATCGACCTTGACGGGACGGAGTTCAAGAAGGAACTTGGGGCAAATGCCACACTTTCCGTATCACTTGCAGTTGCGCGCGCAGCAGCAGATGCATGCGGGCTTCCGCTTTATAAATATCTCGGCGGCCCGAACGCCAAGGTACTTCCTGTTCCCATGATGAACGTTCTTAACGGCGGAAAGCATGCTGACGGAACCGTTGATATGCAGGAATTTATGATCATGCCTATCGGCGCAAAGTCTCTTAAAGAGGCTGTACGCATGGGCGCTGAGACCTTCCATGCACTTAAGAAGATCTGCGCGCAGAGGGGCTATGCAACAAGCGTTGGCGATGAGGGCGGCTATGCTCCTTCCTGCAAGAACGGGAATGAGGAGCCCCTTGAGATGATAGTAGAAGCTATGAAGGCAGCAGGCTATGAGCCCGGCAAGGACATGGGCATCTGCATGGATCCCGCTTCTTCTGAATTCTATGACAATGAAAAGAAGGTTTACAATCTCTCAAGATCAGGCGAGGGCGTTAAGACATCCGACGAGATGATCGAGCTCTATGCCGGCTGGGTTGAGAAATATCCCATCATCTCCATCGAGGACGGCCTTTCAGAGAATGACTGGGACGGCTGGAAGAAGCTTACCGAGAGACTTGGTGACAAGATCCAGCTCGTGGGCGACGACCTCTTTGTTACAAATACCACCTTCATCAGGAAGGGTATCGAGCTTGGAGTAGGAAACGCAGTCCTTATCAAGCTGAACCAGATTGGAACTCTTACAGAGACCTTCGATGCTATCGAGATGGCAAAGGAGCACAAATATACCGCTGTTGTGTCACACAGATCCGGCGAGTCAGAGGATTCAACGATCGCTGACCTTGTTGTAGCTACAAACGCAGGCCAGATCAAGACAGGTTCCATGAGCCGTACAGACCGCATCGCGAAGTACAATCAGCTCATCAGGATCGAGGAAGAACTCGGCGATGTTGCTGAGTACAGAGGAAAGGAATCCTTCTACAACGTGAAGCTTTGATGTTTTAAAGTCATGAACGGCGGGGGGGATGCGAAAGCGTTCCCCCCGTTTTGGTTAAAGGGATATTTCGTTTTCGAAATTATGGTATTTAAGGATGATTTTTTCAAAACCGAAACGCGGCTTGATTTCGTCATAGAAGAGGAGATGAAGAGGGCCTGGGCAGCGGAGCTTGAGGTTCTTTATGTTTTTGACGATATCTGTCACAGAAACGGGATAAGATATTTCCTTGATTTCGGGACACTTCTCGGGGCAGTGCGGCACCACGGCTTTATTCCATGGGATGATGATTTGGATATCTGTATGCTCAGGAAGGATTACATGCGGTTCAATTCTATAGCAAAAGAAACCCTGCCGAAGCCCTATGAGATCATAAGTTTTTATTCTGAAGAACTCAATGATCAGCCTACCACAACTATCTTGAACCGGCATCAGCCTGCTGATGATGACAAACTTACAGAGCGCTTTCACGGCTGTCCTTACATGGTGGGAATGGATATCTTTCCGCTGGATTATCTCCCGTCCGATCCCGAGTCATATTCGCTTTTGAAGTCGCTTTATTCCGCAGCCTATGACCTTGCGCAGAATTTTGAGAAATATGAAAGCGAAGGTACGGCATCCTCCTATCTCTCGCAGCTTCATGAGCTCACCGCTGTTCCCTTTGATTTTTCAAAAGATATCAAAAGGCAGGTATGGAATCTGAGCGAGAGGATCGCGATGATGTTTGATGAAGAGGAATGTGACAAAGTCGGCTGGCTTTCAGATATTGTCTGCCGCGGTGAGCATGCTGCAAGGAATAAGGAATGGTACAAGGATTCCATCAGGGTCCCTTTTGAAAACATCTATGCCGATATCCCCCGTGACT
The DNA here is from genome assembly GCA_902772635.1 of uncultured Lachnospiraceae bacterium. GTDB lineage: Bacteria > Bacillota > Clostridia > Lachnospirales > Lachnospiraceae > RUG306. The sequence goes on from CACYBK010000079.1 coordinate 45,478, forward strand.
ATGAAAACGTCCTTCGTGCCCGCTTCGGTCCAAATTATTTTGAATGCAGAAACGAGGGCGGAGCGCATGATTATCCCTTCTACAAGGTGCAGAAGGAGTTTTTGAGGAGCCGGGGAAAGCTTTGAAAAGATTATTTTACTATACCGATATATGCATGCTCCTCTCGAAGGAGGAGAAGGGCTTTGAAAAGATAAGGCGCTGTCTTGATATCTTTGAGGAAAACAGGGACAGCCTCACGATCGTCTGGGGGCTTCCTGCAAGCCAGAGAAAGGATCTTGCCCTTTTGAATCCGAATGTGGCGGAAGGTTTTGATACTCTTTTGGATGATTTCAGAAAAAGAGGGCTTGGAGAGATCATTGAGACAGAAGATCTTCTGACAGTGCTTACAGGGTGTGACGCCTATTACGGTGATGCGAGCGAGCTTACCTATTATGCAAAAAAGGATCACATCCCGGTGATGATAGCTGATGTTGAACTTTGATGATTTATTTAAAAATGAAAGGAGAGTATGTTATGGCAAATTTTGAACAGATCAAACTCAAATACGGCGCAAAGGATTATGCTCCGGTGATTAATCAGGAGACGATCGAGACCCACTACGGGAAGCATCACAAGACCTATACCGATACATTGAACAAGCTCCTTAATGACAACAATATTGATTGCTCATCGATCACAGAGCTTCTCTCAAACCTTGACAGGATAGAAGACGAAAACGTCCGGACTGCGATCAAAAACAATGGCGGCGGCTACTTCAATCACAATCTCTATTTCGAGACTCTGGCTCCGAAAGACACAGCAAAGCACGAGCCCGAAGGTGAGTTTCTTTCAAAGATCAATGAAGCCTTTGGTTCATTTGATGAACTGAAGGCAAAGCTCAAGGCGCTTGCCCTTTCGCAGTTTGGCTCGGGCTGGGCCTTTCTCTCGGTGACGCCTGACGGCTCTCTTGTCGCAACAAAGTCTTTGAATCAGGACAACCCTTATTCAGAGAAGAGCGGCAATACACCCATAGCCTGCATTGATGTCTGGGAGCATGCTTATTATCTTGATTACAAAAATCTTCGCGCCGCATACGTGGATGCGCTCTTTGATATCATCGACTGGAGCGTTGTTGAAAAGAAGTATGAGGAAGCAAAGTGAACTTCTGAACAAAAAGAACAGTGAAGAAGAAAGGTAAGGTCCTTCACGACCTTACCTTTTCTTTTGGAAGATTTTCCATCACCATATTTTCAAGCTTCTTTGATTCGACCGGCTTTGTCAGATAGCCCTGGAAGCCCTCCTTCATATACATCCGCTCAGCGCCAGATATGGCATTTGCGGTGAGGGCGATGAAGGGAGTATCAATGTTCGGATTTCCTTCATCCTCCCTTATCATATGCATCGTCGCTATACCGTCAGGAGCTGGCATCATATGATCCATGAAGATAATGTCATATTTTTTCTCACGGCTCATTGCAAAGGCCTCATTTCCGCCGGCGGCCGTATCTATCTTGATCCCGGTCTTCTTCAAGAGACCTTTGAATACGGAGAGGTTCATCTCATTGTCATCAACGGCGAGGACTATAGCGTCAGAAGCCGTGAATACGGCATTGTAGGCGGCTCTGCTCTTTACGGCAGCCTGACCGACCTTGTAATCAGTGAGAGGACCCATAGCGGAGCGGTCGACTATCCTCTGCGGGATCGTCACTGTAAATGTAGAACCCTCACCGTAAACCGAGGAGACTTCAATATTTCCACCCATCTCGTTTACGAGGCTCTTTGTGATCGCAAGCCCAAGGCCGGTTCCTTCTATCTTTCTCGTCTTTTCCTCGTCGAGTCTTTCAAAGCCCTCAAAGATAAGCTTCAGATCCTCTGACCTGATCCCGATCCCCGTATCCTTTACGCAGATAATGAGATCCACCTTTCCTATCCCGTGCCTGATGCCGCCCGCGGTAAAGGTGATGGTTCCCTCATTTGTATATTTGACGGCATTTGTAAGGAGGTTCACGATGATCTGCTTGATGCGGACATCATCACCGAAAAGAACCTTCGGTATATTTTCGTCAATGTCTGTTTCAAGTGCGAGATTCTTTTCTCCCGTCCGCTCGGTAAGCAGGGAAAGTGATTCGTTCAAGAGCTTCGCGGATTCGTAATTTACGAGGTGAAGAGAGAATTTTCCCGATCTGATCTTTGAAAAATCGAGGATGTCGTTGACGAGTGAAAGGAGCATCTTTCCTGCTGTATCGATATCCTTTGAGTAGGTGAGCGTGGAGGTCTCGTTTGATTCACGGCCGATGAGCTCGTTCATCCCGAGGATGGTATTGATGGGGGTTCTGATCTCGTGACTCATTGCGGCAAGGAAGGAATCCTTCGCGTGATTTGCTTTGACGGCATCTTCCTCCGCAAGTCGAAGTCTTTCGTTCTGATCCTGGATAGAGTGCAGGAAATTCCTTTCCGCAGTAATGTCAAAAAGCTCAAGTATGTAGCCGCCCGAGAGGAAATTCCCTTCGAGGAAATTGAGCTCGGCACGAAAGACCCGCTCCTCTACCTCTACCGAGGCGACCTTGATCTTTGGATTGTCGCGGTTTATTTCTTCCGCGCGTTTCAGGAGGCCAAGGAGGGTGGGGTGCGTGTCCGAAGCAAAAGGTGCATCTATCCTCTGGGAAAGAAGCTCCGGGAAGATCTGTTTCGCAAGGGCGTTCGCGCCAATGAAATTAAGCTTCTTGTCAACGACGATATAGGCGTATTCCTTCATCCGATCCCAGGCGTGAAGGACATTTGCGGTCATATCGTACATATCTATCCGTTGATATATGATGAGGAATAATGTCTCCGTGATGAGGTAGGTGATGGGAACGAGCTCGATCTGAAGGTGAAGACTTCTCTCAAGGATGTAGCTTAATGCATTCAAAAGCAGTATCACTGAAAGCAGCGTCATTGTCTTCCACGAGGTCTTTGTCTTCCGGAAGAAGGAGATGATAAGGAGCGCCATAAGTGCCATTACATAGATTATCAGCATGGCGATATAGACATTGTGACCGGGACCGTAGACCTTCACGAGGTGGGAGATATTGTCTGAATCCTTCATCATCGTAATGCTCTTATAATAAAAGTCCGTATAGCCCGATGTAAAAGCAAGCGCCACGGTAACGCTCGAAAGCAGCGCCATAGGAAGCTTCACATACATAGGGATCGTCAGGCCGGAAAGATCCGCGCAGATCATGAAGCAGGCGAAGGGGAAGAAGCAGCCCCCGACATAGGTCACATTGTTTGCGAATATGGCAGAACCATTGTCAAACGAAATAGCAAGCGCAAGGTAGCCGAGGTTTGCGACCGCGGTCAGAGCGTAGACCGTGACAAGGTAGCCGTTGCTCCGCTTCTTTTGATTGAGAAAAAAACCGAATATGACGAAGGCCAGAACGGCACTGACAAAATAATATAATATGATCGCAGTATGAACCATTTGATGATCTCCCACCGAAACACAAAAATTCAAGTTATTATAACATACAAAAAGTTGCTTGCGAACCAAAAGTTAAAGGACTATAATACCCACGGTTCGTCGCTTTAAAGCGATAAAGCAAATTTTCGGGAGGAATGAAAAAATGGCTATCAAGATCGTATTTCTGATCATCTTCTTTTTTGTGATGATAATGATTGGCGTCGCGACGAGGAAGAAGGCAAATTCCGTTGAGGGCTTCGTGCTCGGAGGCCGTAGTGCCGGCCCCTGGCTTACTGCCTTCGGC
>CACYBK010000080.1 GCA_902772635.1 uncultured Lachnospiraceae bacterium
CTTAAACCATATCAACAAGACCCGTGAGAAGGGAATGATCCAGTTCATCAATCTCATGGAAAAGATCCTCGGAAAGACCTGGGATTCAACCGCTTATGATGCTCTTCGCGAGATCTACGAAGACCCGAACAGCAAGTGGTGCAAGTTCACAAACGATCTTTTCGATACAGTGGATACCAGCATATTAAAATCAGCCGCTCTTAATCTCGGCTTTGAAGCAGGCTTCAACGGCTTCAGGAAAACGAGGAAGCTTTCGGAGGAGATGAATGTCAATATCCCCTTCGCCCTTCTTATCGATCCCACATCAGCCTGCAATCTTCGCTGCACCGGCTGCTGGGCAGCTGAGTACGGCTACAAGATGAACCTCACGAATGAGGAGCTTGACAGCATAGTCACACAGGCAGAGGATCTCGGTATCCACGCCTTCCTCTTTACGGGCGGTGAGCCGCTGGTTAGAAAAGCTGACCTCATAGCTCTTGCCGAAAAGCACAACCACAGCTTCTTCCAGACCTTCACGAACGGAACCCTCATCGACGAGCAGTTCTGCAAGGATCTTCTTCGTATCAAGAACTTTGCTCCGATCATCTCGCTCGAGGGCTTTGAGGATCAAAATGACGACAGGCGTGGTCAGGGCGTTTTTGAAAAGGTAATGCATGCGATGGATCTTCTGAAGCAGCACAAGCTCGTCTTTGGTCATTCCATCTGCTATACCTCAAAGAATTATGAGACAGTAACCTCTGATGAGTTCCTTGATATGGTTATAGAAAAGGGTGCGAAATTCATCTGGTACTTCCACTATATGCCGGTAGGAAAGAATGCGGATACAAGCCTTCTTTTGAATCCTGATCAGAGAGAGTACATGTTCCACAGGGTACGCGAGATCAGAGGCTTCAAGGGCGGAAAGCCCATCTTCGCCCTCGATTTCCAGAACGACGGCGAGTGGGTCGGCGGCTGCGTCGCAGGCGGTCGTGAGTACTGCCACATCAATGCGAACGGTGATGTGGAGCCCTGCGTCTTCGTTCATTATTCAAACGCGAACATCAGGAATATGTCGCTCCTTGATGCTTTCAAGCAGCCGATCTTCATGAAGTACCGTGAGGGACAGCCCTTCAATAACAATCATCTTCGTCCCTGCCCTCTTCTCGAGAATCCCGAGATCCTTCCTGAGATCGTTAAAGAGACCGGTGCGAAATCAACGGATATGGAGGCACCCGAGGATGTCAACGATCTTTGCATGAAGTGCGATCCTTACGCAGCTGAGTGGAAGCCGAGAGCAGAGAAGCTCTGGGAAGAGGAAATGAAGGAACGTGAGCAGCTCCGCGCTGAAAGAAAAGCAAAGGCCGAGGCAAAGAAGGCTGCTTCAGCGTAAAAGAAGCATATTCATATTGATAAACAAAAAAATGCTGAGCGGTGATCACTATTACCGCACAGCATTTTTTATTTGCCTTTTTCAATCAGCCTTCGATACATAGAAGGTGATACCCTCATTCTTCCACCCTGCCACAACGAGAATTGATGCCTCATCCTGACTCGTTGTGAAATGATGGTCGGCGCTATTGGGATTGTAGTAACGGAATACGGGAGTATTGTCGCTGGTCTTTTTGGTTCCGACTCCATACCAGCAGATGCCTTCATCTATCCAGCCAAGGCCTGTAAGAAAGCCCTTCTCTGAAGCACTTGCCGTGAAAAGATGCTCACCGCTGTTTGGATCGTAAAGCCTGTATACCGCAAGGTCTTCAGACCCGTACATATTTGCCTTGAAGGATATCCCTTCATATCTCCAGCCATGGTCTACAAGAAAATTGATCTCATCCCAGTTTGTGGAAAGATGATGACGCCCGTTGTTTGGATTATATACACGCATCACATCCGCTTCACCGCCGAGCCTCGATTTGTCAGTCACTATGACATATTCGGAAGCATGATCCAGCAAAAAATCTACATTTCCCTTTTCATCAATATAGTCACAGGTTTCGAATTCAAGTGCTCCTGTAGCAGGGTTGTAGTAATAGAGATTTGCTACCATCCCGTAAAGACGGCTGCGGCTGCGGCTTGTGACGGCCTCTCCCAATGCCTTTGCGACATTGAAGGATAAGGTCGCTTCAAAGCCCAGCTTACCATCATGTTCTATCGATATCCTGACAGGATATTTTGAGTCCTTTGTCAGGACCTTCCTGATGGCTTCGGCGGAAATATCCGCTCCGGTGGTGCCCCCATATATGACGCCAAGGTCAGTATCATTTGGCTCATCAATAATGTCAACATCCCGGCCGTCTATGGTCCATACAACCCCGCTTCCGTAGAGTAAACGGACACTTATATTTTCTCCTCTTATTGCTTCCAGAAGTTCCTTCACAATGACGGTGGAACCGTTCATGTCGATCTCTACAACCGGTTTTTCGACTTGATTACCATCTTCGCCATAGCTTTCATCCAGTATCGATCCAACCTCTGAAACGACAGCATCCCAGCCCTTGATCTCTCCGTCTTCGGAAGCAATTGTCGGAGTTCCGATACCGCCGCTTTCGCCGGAGCTCCTCAAAATCGTAAGGGTACCCATTACATATTTTATTTCATTATAATTTGAAGAGGGGACCATAAAGCCTTCGATGGCTATATCATAGCTTCCGGGCTCAGATGTGTCAGGAGTGACTGCAGTCCCGTTCTTCCGGTAGCTCATATAGGCTTCGCCCCTCAGGACATCATTTCCAACAAGACCTTCCACGGAATAATCCCCGTCCCTTGCGAGGTCAGAGAGCACCGGTGCCCTTTCGCCCTGATGTATGGTCTTGTCAGGAGCTGTGACAGTAATATCAGCCTTTTCAACTGTAAGCACGAATGAGGTTGAGGCTTCGGCATATGTTTCCGTTGCGGCAGCTGTCGCAGTGATCGTGGTGGTTCCTGCATTTTTTATGGTAACTGTACCTGTTTTTTCTGAAATCGTCGCCACAGATGTGTCAGAGCTTTTGTAGGTAATGGCTCCGTCTCCTATGGAAAGGGTGGCAGATCCGTCAAAGTCAGGGTCCCCGTAGGTCTTTGTCCGAGCCTCTGCATAATCCGTGTAAAAGACCTGAAGGTCTTTTTCAGAAGACTTTATAGTAAAATGCTTGGTTTCCAGATTATCAAAATTGCCGATCCCGGAAACTATCACCAAAGCTGAACTTCCGACTTCTATATTGTTGTCGTATGTCACATTATAGTCAGTGCCCTTCTTTAGAGTCTTTCCTTTGAAGGTGACTACGGGATCGGGCTCGATCGCAGAACCTGTATATTGCTGCGGGAGAATGTCGGCTATTGTGGCGGTCGCGATAGAGGCGGGGGTTATTGTAAAGTTTTTCCCGACAGATGTTCCGGTTCCGGCAAAATTACCTTTTCCTGTAACTGTCAAACGGCCGGTCCCGGCATCAACATTGCTTCTGTAGGACAGGACATAGTCAGTATCCTTCAAAAGAGTCTTTCCATTGAAGGTCACTGCAGGCTCCGGTTTTATCTCGTTTCCTGTGTATATCTGATCATCTATAACTCCTATCATGCTTTCATCGATGGTGGCGGGGGTTATTTTGATAGTGTCTGTGGCAGTTGTGACCTCATAATCATGATCTGCTGCAAGGTATGCAACGACAGTATATTCTCCTGCATCTACGACGGAAGTAACCGGGTTGCCTGACGCCGAACTTCCTTTGTAGAAGCTAAAGGTCGGGTTCCTTTTTGATGCGACTGAGACGGCAGCTTTGATCTCACTGCTTAAGTCAGAGCCGGTATAGACAAATGAAGTTTGGGTAAAGCTGATAGTATCATAAGGTTTGTTGGACGTCTGCGACTCTCCGGTCTGGTTCCCCTCTTCAGCCAGGGCTCTCATCCCCATTGATAATGCCAGTGAGGAAAAGCAAAACAGAACTGAAAGAAGTAATGCTGCCCATTTTTTCATATTCCTTTTTTTCATAAAACCCCCGTGTGTTTACTTTTTTAATTCCAAGAGCCTGCTTAATATCTCATTCGCGCAGGCGCGCTTTGACATCAATGGAAGCTCTTTGACTTCATCCTTTGTGATCAGCGTGAGCACATTCGTATCCACTGAAAAGCCCGCGCCCTGCTGCTTCACTGAATTTGCGCAGATCATATCAAGCGATTTTTTCAAAAGCTTTTCCTTCGCGTTTTCGATAAGAGCCTCTGTCTCCATTGAAAAACCTATGAGTATTATATCACCTTTGTTCTTTGAAAGTTCAAGAAGTATATCCTTTGTACGGGTAAGAGGGATCGACATGTCGTCATCACTCTTGTGGAGCTTTTCATCAGCGACATTTTCCGGTCTATAATCTGCGACTGCAGCGGACATTATGACGGCAAAGGCGTCTTTTGCCTCCGAAGTCACTGCCTCATACATATCCTGCGCGCTTCGGACCGGGATCACCTTTTTGATGAGGGGAGACGGGGTCAAAGAAACCGGGCCGCTTACAAGAGTGACATCAGCCCCGCGCCGCGCGGCACACTCTGCGATCGCATAACCCATCTTCCCGCTGGAGTGGTTCGTGATGAAGCGGACGGGGTCTATGTCTTCAGCCGTGGGACCCGCGGAGATCACAATCTTTTTTCCCGAAAGATCCTGACGAGACACTGCGGCCTCGATATGGAAAAGGAGTTCGGAAGGCTCTGCCATACGACCTTTTCCGACGGTCCCGCAGGCAAGGGGGCCGGAAGAAGGTTCTATTATCTTGATCCCGCGGGATCTGAGCTTTTCAAGGTTTTCCTGCGTTGCGGGATTTTCATACATATTGGTATTCATCGCGGGAGCGATGAGGACGGGGGTGTCGCGGCGGACTGCAAGAAATGAAGTCGTTAGCATATCGTCTGCAATGCCGCAGGCAAATTTCGCGATGACATCAGCGCTTGCGGGCGCGACTACAAAGGCGTCGGTCCATCCCGCAAGGTCCACATGCTCGACACCCGAGGCATTGTCGGGGGAGAAGGTGTCATATAACACCCTTTGATGGGTCAGCCCCTCAAAGGTTGCCTCCCCTACGAGCTTTAAGGCATTCCTCGTCTCTATAACGCGCACAAGCGCGCCTGCCTTCACAAGCGCGCTTGAAAGCATGGCCGCCTTGTACGCGGCGATCGATCCTGTCACTCCGAGTACGATATGCTTTTCAAACAAAGGGGAAACGTCCTTTTTTTTCAGGGCTTCATCCATTATCTTTCCTCCGGATTTTAGGTATTGGC
>CACYBK010000081.1 GCA_902772635.1 uncultured Lachnospiraceae bacterium
AACGGAGGGAAACGTACCGTCCATCGCTGATGGCACTCGCAGAGTTTATTATAGCAGATTTCTGTCCTTGTGTTACCTGTATATCATGACAAGGGTCAGGTTGTTGGGAGAAATACATTTCGTGGAAGAATGGTCATTAGATGTGGCAAAGGTAATAAGTTGTTCTTGTATGATATAGTGACAATAAAAAAAGAAATGTAGTACCCCGCTTGAGCATATGCTGTACGGCTCGGTGAGTTCACCAACCACATTTCTTTCTTCAGAATGATACTACTCTTGCTCAAAGTGATTGTCAAGGAAAAATCCCGCTACAGCGGCGAGGTATACGGTTCCTAATTAATCTTCCCGATGATGATCAATCTCCCCATTGACATTACCTGATTACGTTTCGGGCGTATCCTGGGGGCTTTTGCATTTATCAGGGATCAGGTGGCTGTTTTTTCAATACCTACCGCGGAAATGGCACTGACCCTCTTTTGACCGGAGATGAGCTTTCAGTCATCCTTGTAAAGGGCGCCTGCCCTGATCTGTCATTTGAGCACAATGCCGGGAAGTGCCGGATAGAAGGAAAACTGTAAACATTGTCTTCTATTTCAGCATTATCAAAAAGCCGCTGTCGGAAAACCATGGATTGTCTTTATTATTGGCAACAAAGCCCTCCGTACCGTGAAGCCCATGTTCAAACATTCTGGCGTAGAATGCACTGATATTAAGCACATCCGAAAGAGACAGTGACGAGTCCTGCTCCATCCATATCAAAAACAGTACAGAACGGATCAATACATACTCAAGCAAAAGTGTACGAATGGTACTATCTATTCGATCCTCGTCAAACATATACTCGGCATGAGTGAAGATATAATTCACTGAAAAATTCTCAAAAAACCGCTCGTATCCGTTTTCAAGCATGAATTTTTGATACTGATCATATTTTTTTACTGTGATCTTGTCGGCATTGGTTAAAAGCGAAAGTTTTGACTCGATCCTCTTGATATATGTACGATAGGCTCCAATATTTTTTTTGTAGCACCCGATATCGCGAACAAGCTGATAATGCATATTAAGAGTCTTTTCCACCGGTATCCGGATAAATGCCACACTTTTAAACAAGTCTGCTATAAGCCTTTGATCTACAAGGTCAGAGGCTGTTTTTTTTGCATCCTTTGTCCTGTCATATTCACCTGACAGTTTCTGAAGGATAAACAATCTATAAGGCAGTGGTATCGGAAGAGACATCTGCAAAAAATCTATGAATCTCTCTCTTAATCGTACAATATCCTCAGAAACCTCAAAAACATTACCATCCGGCATTCCGTCATCATCCACGAAATACATCCTCTCCTGTCCTTCGTACAAAAAACGAAGAACCTCGGGACATGCATTTGACAGATGAAGCTCCCTCATATCATTGTATGAAGTCTCAAACCTCGGAAATACATGGCAGGTATGACAAATAAACTCCTCCCCATGTGTAAGCACAAGCCTGCAAAGTCCCCGGTCGTCCAAGAATCTGCATTTGCCGTCATTCTCTCGAAATCTAAGCTTTGATGTACCATCGGAATTGAGAATGAGCGGCTCCTCATTCCTTTCTCCAAAGGCAAAGAGATGCCGCTCTGTCTCCTCGTGATCGAGAGTAATGCCCCAATCCATACAGCAGGTATAAGTACATGCATCACCTGTGCAATGAAATTTGTCATAAAACCAGGGTTTCAGGATCATAAGTCTCTATTCAATAATTCAGTCCAAAACCTCTTTGATAAAGATTCTCTTTACCAAAGCCAAGCGTTCCGTCGTCCTGCTCCAAAACCACAGGCACATTCACCGGAAGCTTCCCCTTTGGTGCGTTAAGTCCGAATACCGTATCAAGGGCCGCCAGGATATTTGCGTTTCTTGCTTTAAGCCCTGTCCCGCTCTCATTCTTTTCGGTCGGATCGAGATTGAGTCCCGAACTAAGATAGGCGAGTACTATCGCATCCGCATCCTTGTATACCGCTGAGTCATACGGAAGGTTCTGGCTTATGAGTACAAAGCGCCCTCCCGCCTTGTGTGTATCCTCTATAGCGGTCTGAAGGGCTATGTAATTGGCATTATCTTTGTTAAGATATGAGCTTCCGGATGCATTTGAAAAGCCAATGACTGTGCCGGCGTTTTTGATCTTTTCCTTCAATTCATCCGTATAATGGAGTTTCACATCAGAAGATGAATCATAATAATAATCTACCGTAACGTCTGAAGATGCCCCGATAGCGCCGCTTTCCTTCAGGCTGTTCATCGCGGAATTGATCGTGGTAAGGTCATTTTTTAAGCGCCCGAGGACCACGACATTGCCGCTGTCCTTTGAAAGAGGCAGGGCATTATTATCATTCTTTACAAGAGTGATCGCTTCCCTTGCGATCCTCATCTCTTCGTCATGATGCTCCAGCGAACCTACTGTCTCAAGGCTGTGTCTGACTTTGTCTTCGATGTAAACGGCATTGTCAAGCTCCCCACGCGCATCAAATATATAGTATTTCTGCTTTAATTTAAGGATCCGCCTGACGCTCTCATTGATCCTCTCTTCGCTTATCTCGCCCGCATTGACCTTTTCCTCTATCCCCGAAATATAATCATCATAGAAATCAGCAACTTCAGCACTGTTGAGATCAACAGGGAGAAGCAAAAGATCCACGCCCGCATTTATTACTTCTTTTGCGATATTGATCCTGTATTCGGTCGAATCATTTTCACCGGGAACAAGTCCGGCCTTTCCTATGGCCGCCATCTCAAGAGCATCTGCTACAACTACCCCGTCATAATTGAGATCGTTCCGGAGAATATCTGTGATCATCTTCTTTGACATTGTCGCCGGATAATACCCCTTCGTCACGCCGTCCCCGAAGGTCACTTCATCATCGATAAGGGGATATGTGATATGAGCGGTCATTATCATATCCGCCCCGTTTTCTATAGCGTTCTTGAAGGGGACAAGCTCTGTGCTTTGTATCTCCTCATAGGTCTTTTCAACGGAAGGCGTGCCTATATGGCTGTCCGTCGCAGTGTCGCCATGTCCGGGAAAATGCTTGTAGGTTGCGATGATATTATTCTCTGCAAGCCCTTTCGAATAAGCTACTCCAAGCTTTGATACGAGAAGGGGATCATCGGAAAATGATCTGGTGCCGATCACAGGATTTGAGGGATTGTTGTTTACATCAATATCCGGTGCAAAGTCCGTATTAAAGCCAACTGCAGCAAGCTCTTCACCTAGTACGATACCTGTCTTTTCGGCATTATTTTCGGAATCCGCTGTCGCTCCGATTGCCATATTTCCGGTCATTCGTGTTCCACTGTTCAGACGGATGACTATTCCGCCCTCTTCATCAACTGTAGTCAGATAAGGTATGTTGGTAGAGACATTCCCGTTTTCAAGATTATTGTTCTGAAGATCATTCAGGAGCCTCGTAACCTGTTCTGTCCCCGTTATGTTCGAGGAATATAGTATGATCCCTCCGTATTGATGCTTTTTCAGGGCTTCCGCAAGTTCAGGAGCGGCGGAAAGGTCAGTCATATTCGTCCCGTTCCAGGTCCGGAATGCCGGGATGATCATCTGTGAGATCTTCTCGTCCATTGACATGTTTTCAATAACACTGTCAATTGCGGCCGATACCGAAGGATCCTCTGCATATCCGAAGAATTTGATATAGCCCTCCTGCCAGCCGAGGTCGAGAAGCCACCTTATCTCGTCAGCATTGATCGTGAAATGATGAGCGCCTGACATTCCAAGCGCATAGGCATTGGGATTGTAAACGCCAAAGACCGGGACTGAATTGTCTTCGCTAACGGAAGCTGAATAGAACAAAGCATCGTCCTTCTGCCAACCTGCCTCAATGAGGCTTGAAACCTCAGCAGGATTCATTGTGTAATGATGGTCTCCAATGTTGTTTCCGCTAAGATCAGTTACATTTGGATTGTAAAGTCTGTAAACCGGATCGCCGCTTACGGGCGCATACCACTTTATATCGCCCTCTTCCCATCCCAGCAGGGTAAGACTCGCTGCTTCGTCTTCGTTGGCCGTGAAGAAATGCTCACCGCTGTTGGGGTTGTAAAGGCCATAGACAGGTACTGCCATTTCACCGGTTGCGGTCA
>CACYBK010000082.1 GCA_902772635.1 uncultured Lachnospiraceae bacterium
AAAAGACCGTTGCTACTATAATTTAGGGGCATTTATCTAACAAGAGACAAATTTTGTCTTTTGTATAAAACAGGGATAAGCTATAATATCGTAGTATATGGTCACAAAGGCATAAATACCGGAAAGGATTTTTTCTTTATGAAGACAGGAATACTCGTTGAAGGCGGAGGAATGAAGGATGCTTACTGCGCAGGCGTTCTCGATGCCTTCCTTGACAAGAATATCAATTTTGATTACGCGATAGGCGTTTCAGCCGGCGCTACCTGCCTCGCCTCATTTCTTGCAGGTCAGAGGGACAGGAACAGGCGCTTTTTTACGGTCCATCCGAAGAACCCGGAGTATTTCGGACTTTATGCATATCTGAAGAGCGGCGATATCTTCAATATGCATTATATTTATGACACGCTCACAAACGAGGGCGGCGGTGATCCGCTTGACTATGATGCGTTACTTTCAAACCCGACGGAGTTTGTTTTTGTGGCGACCGATGTTGATTCGGGAAAGCCCCGTTATTTTACAAAGAAGGATATCGTGAAGAATGATTCGCGTCCCTTCAAGGCTACCTGTGCCCTTCCGGTTTTCTGCAAGCCCATTACCATAGAAGGGCACCGCTATTGCGACGGCGGGGTTTCCGATTCCCTGCCCTTCAAAAAGGCCTTCCATGACGGTGTTGACAGGCTCGTCGTGATCCTTTCAAAGCCCCTTGACTTTGTAATGGAGCCTCAGAAGCACAAGGTTCTCTATACATTGAATCTTCGAAAGGAGCCGAGAGTCATCTGGCGTCTCAACAACCGCTACAAGATGTACAACAAGCAGCACAGTGAGCTTCTTTCGCTGATAGAAAAAAAAGAAGTCTTTGTCTTTGCTCCGAAGGAAAAGCTTTCAACCTATTCGATGGATACGAAGGTGCTTCAGAAGCTCTATGACGAGGGGCTCTTTGACGGGATCAGCGGCATAGCCGATATGCAGGCGTTTTTGGAGGGGAAGGACAACGCATGAACGAAAGAGTGAAAAACTTTTTCATCTCATTCCTTCCGATGTTCTTCTGCTTTGCTCTCCAGATATTGGTGAGTATATTCGTAGTAGAGCTTTTTGTGGTTTTTATCCTCGGAGCCTTTTCCGGGAGCAGTTTTTCGGAACTCCTTAATTTCATCGGAGATTCCTTCAGCGGCCAGACCTTCAATTCCGGGACTCTTTGTATTTACGGCGCGGCATCGCTTCTGACCACAGGCTTCTGGTACAAAAGATTCCTTTCAAAGAAAAAGGGTGATTTTCATGAACCCGGAAAGCCTTACGAGGTGCTGACTGAGGCCGGAAATACCTTAAAGGGCTACAATCTGCTTCGGCTCTTTGTCGGTGCGCTTATCGCCGGTGTAAGTCTTCAGATAGTCATGAATTTTCTGATGGCGCTCATAGCCATTGCTTTTCCCGATGCGCTCACTCTCTATGAGACAGTTTCAGAGGTAGCGGGTATAGACGGGGCATCGATCAATCTGATCTCCGTGATCTATCTTCTCCTGGGGCCGATAGCGGAGGAATTCACCTTCCGCGGACTGACATTCGGCTATGCGAGACGCGCCCTTCCCTTCATCGGCGCAAATCTCATTCAGGCCATACTCTTCGGTGTCATCCATGTGATCCCCATCCAGGGTGTGGTTGCCTTTGTCATGGGGCTTATACTCGGATATATCTACGGATGCACGAGAAATATCATTATTACGATAATAGTCCATCTGGTCTTTAATTTTTCATCCCTGGCGCTTGCCTACATTCCGATCGGCGAGGTGCCGGCGACAGGCTTTTTCATTATCCTCCTGCTTTCGCTCTTCATGGCATACATCGGAGTGAAGCTCATTCTGTCATCGGTTCCTGCGCATTTCAACAACCGTGAGCGCAGGGAATCCGTGACCTGAAAAGGAAAAGATAATGTCATTTGTTCATCTTCATACACATACCGAGTTCAGTCTTCTTGACGGCTCAAACAGAATACGTGATTACATCGGAAAGGTTGTATCCGATGGGCAGAACGCCGCGGCCATTACTGACCACGGCGTTATGTATGGTGTGATCGAGTTCTATAAGGAGGCAAAAAAGCAGGGCATCAATCCGGTCATAGGCTGCGAGATATATGTTGCGCCCAAAAGCCGCTTTGATAGGGAAAAGTCAAATGACGAGGACGACAGCTATTATCACCTCATCCTCCTTGCTGAAAACAATACCGGTTACCAGAACCTTGTAAAGATAGTATCCATAGGCTTTCGGGACGGTTTTTACAGAAAGCCGAGGGTGGATTTTGAGACCTTGCAGGAATACCACGAAGGCCTCATCTGTCTTTCTGCCTGCCTTGCGGGGCAGGTGCAGAGGCTTCTTCAGAAGAATGATTACGAGGGCGCGAAGGCGCTTGCTATGCAGTATCAGGAGTGCTTCGGCAAGGATAATTATTTTCTTGAGCTTCAGGATCATGGGCTGCCGCTCGATAGGATAGTGATATCGGGACTTTTGAAGATGCATGAGGAGACGGGCATTCCCGTTGTCTGCACGAATGACTGCCATTATACCGAAAAATCGGATATGGACGCCCATGACATCCTTCTTTGCATCCAGACGAAGAAGACTGTCGCGGATGAAGATCGGATGCGCTATCCCGGCGGGCAGTACTATGTGAAGAGCGAAGAAGAGATGCGGGAATTATTCTCATATATCCCGGAGGCGATCGAAAACACCCAGAAGATCGCGGACAGATGCCATGTGGAAATTCCTCTTCATCAGAAGCTGCTCCCGCATTACAAGGTGCCGCAGGGCTATGATTCGTTCTCATATCTCAAGAAGCTTTGTGACGAGGGGCTTGTAAAGCGTTACGGTGATGAGGCGCAAAAGTATCGGGAGCGCCTCGATTTCGAACTCAATACCATTGAATCCATGGGCTATGTTGATTATTTCCTGATAGTCTGGGATTTCATCCATTTCGCAAAGACCCACGGTATCCCGGTAGGTCCCGGAAGAGGCTCTGCCGCGGGCTCCATAGTTTCCTATGTCACGGAGATCACGAACATCGATCCGATGAAATATTCCCTCATCTTTGAGAGATTTTTGAATCCCGAGCGTGTTTCAATGCCGGATATCGATGTTGATATCGCAGACGACGGAAGAGCCGATGTCATCAATTATGTCACGGAAAAATACGGAAGCGACTGCGTCTGCCAGATAGTGACCTTCGGAACTCTTGCCGCCAAGAACGCGATAAGGGATGTGGGGCGCGCTCTGAACCTTCCCTATGCCTTCGTCGACAAGGTCGCAAAGGAAATACCGCTGCGTCTTCCGGACCGCGCTGTCACGATCGAGTCGTCCTTTGACGCAAATCCCACTCTTCGGAGCATGTATGAGTCGGACGACAGCGTAAAGGCAATAATAGACAACGCAAAAAAGCTTGAAGGCCTTCCACGCCACGCTTCGATTCACGCGGCAGGCGTGATCATCACGGAGGAGCCCATTATCAATATCGTTCCGCTTACCCGCGTTCAGGCAGGGGGGCCTCTGGTCGAGCAGTTTGAAAAGGGAACGGTCGAGGAGATAGGACTTCTCAAGATGGACTTCCTCGGCCTTCGGACACTTACCGTGATCAAGGACTGCCTTTCGATGATCAAAAAAAATCACGGCGTAGACATAGACATAGATAATATCGACTTAAACGACCCCGCGATCTACAAGATGATAGGGAAAGGCCAGACTGAAGGGATCTTCCAGCTTGAGAGCGAGGGCATGAAAAATTTCATGAAGGACTTAAAGCCCGGAAGCGTTGAAGATATCATAGCGGGAATCTCACTCTACCGCCCGGGTCCCATGTCCTTTATCCCGAAATATATCGCGGGAAGAAAGAACAGGGACAATGTCACTTATGAGACAGAGAAGCTTCGCCCCATCCTCGAGAATACCTACGGCTGCATGGTCTATCAGGAACAGGTAATGCAGATAGTCCGTGACCTTGCCGGCTATTCCTGGGGAAGATCGGACCTTGTCAGGCGCGCAATGGCAAAGAAGCATGAGGATGAGATGGCCAGGGAGCGTCAGAACTTCGTCTACGGAAATGAGGCGGAAAATGTTTTGGGCTGCATCAAAAACGGCATCCCCGAAAAGGTCGCAAACCACCTTTTTGACGAGATGATGGATTTTGCTTCCTACGCCTTCAACAAGTCACACGCTGCAGGCTATGCTGTTGTTGGCTTACAGACGGCGTATCTTCGGGCGCATTATACCGAGGAATTTTTTGCAGCGACCATGACCTCGTTCCTCGACCGGACAGAGAAGGTGGCGGAATATATCAGCGTAGTCCGTGACCTTGGGATCACGGTGCTCCCTCCTGATGTGAATTCGGGGGAAGGCCCCTTTACCGCGGAAGGCCACAAGATCCGCTTCGGTATGTATGCGATAAAGTCCATAGGACACGGCGTGATAGACGCGATCACCGAGGAACGTGAAAAGAGCGGTCCCTTCAGGAACCTTTCCGATTTCCTTGAGAGGGTGAACGGAAGGGACATTACAAAGAGGAGTGTTGAAAACCTGATAAAAGCGGGCGCCCTTGACTGCTTTGAAGGAAACAGGAGACAGAAGCTCTCTGTTTATCTTGAGATAATGGATGAGGTCGCGGACAGAAAAAAAGGCCAGGTCTCAGGCCAGATCACGCTCTTTGATATAGCGAGTGACGAGCAGAAAAAGGAGTTTCGCGTAAGCCTTCCCGACCAGGACGAATTTCCAAAGGAGATATTATTATCATTTGAAAAAGAGGTCCTCGGGATATACATAAGCGGGCATCCGCTCGATGATTACAAGAGCCTCATGAAGAAAAACTGCACCGCGTCATCCCTTGATTTCATGCTGCCCGGCGGCGCGGAGAGTGAAGAGAATAATGATAAGGACCTAAGGGCCGCGATAGAGGACAAAAAGATATTCACGGTAGGCGGGATCGTTGTAGACAAGGTGAGCCATTTCACCAAGAGCAATCAGCAGATGGCCTTCGTTACGATAGAGGATATGACGGGAACGATCGAGGCTATCTTCTTTCCGAAGACCTTTGAGAAGTATAAGGATATGCTCGGCAATGACGAGAAGCTTTTGATACGCGGGCGCTCCTCTGTCGAGGAGAACAAGGATGCAAAGATCCTTGTGGAAGAGTGTGTCCGCTTTTCTGATGTGCCGCAGGTACTCTGGGTGAATTTCCGTGACAAGGAAGAGTACGGGGAGAGGGAAGAGAAACTGCTCTCAATCCTGAGGGAGCACCCGGGCAGGGACAAGGCAATGATAAGGCTTTCCGGTGAAAAGCTTGTAAAAAGGGCCTTCTCCGACGGCTCGGGAGTGACGGTCTCCGAAGGTCTTACAGAGGAGCTCAAAAAGGAATTCTCGGATGAAAATGTCTTTGTTTCCTTTGATAAGGTTTTTGGTTGAACAGAGCCTGGTAATTAATTAAAATAAAGTTGTATGTTTTTTTTCTTTGAAAGGAAGTACAAGATATGGCGAGCAAGGTCAAGACAGTAGGTGTTCTTACAAGCGGCGGGGATGCTCCCGGAATGAATGCGGCTATCCGCGCGGTAGTCAGAGAGGCGCTTTCAAACGGCTGCTCCGTGAAGGGCATCAAGAGAGGATATTCCGGGCTTCTTGACGAGGAGATCTTTGATATGGATGCGCATTCAGTATCAGATATCATCTCCCGCGGCGGAACCATACTCCAGACAGCGCGCTGTCCGGAATTCGTACAGAGCGAATATCAGGAGAAGGCCGCGAAGATCTGCAAGTCACATGGTATTGACGGCCTTGTGGTAATAGGCGGCGACGGCTCCTTCAAGGGCGCGCAGAAGATCGCGGAGCACGGGATCAATGTAATAGGGCTTCCCGGGACCATCGACCTTGATATTGCCTGCACGGAATATACCATAGGCTTTGACACGGCCGTGAATACCGCAATGGACGCGATAGACAAGGTACGCGATACCTCCACCTCCCACGAGAGATGCTCGATAGTAGAGGTAATGGGGCGTGGCGCAGGCTACATAGCCCTCTGGTGCGGCATCGCAAACGGCGCTGAGGATGTGCTCCTTCCGGAGAGATACAATTTCGACGAGCAGGAGCTCGTGAATCATATTATCAGTGCAAGAAAGCACGGAAAGAAGCATCACATTATCATAAATGCAGAAGGTATTGGGCATTCCACTTCAATGGCAAAGCGTATCGAGGCGGCGACCGGGATCGAGACCCGCGCCACGATACTCGGACACATGCAGCGCGGCGGCTCGCCGACCTGCAAGGACAGAGTCTATGCATCGACCATGGGCGCCATGGCCTCAGACCTTCTTGCCGAGGGAAAGACCAACAGGGTTGTGGGCTACGACCACGGGGAATTCATTGATTTCGATATCGACGAGGCGCTTTCCATGTCAAAGTCCCTCGACGAATATCAGGTGAAGATCTGCAGGTCGCTCGGGAACGCGTATTAATAATATCCATGCTGTCGCTTAAGGAAGCCGGAAAGCTCCTCACAAACGCAAAAGTCCGGCGGGAAAGTGGGCTTTTCATTGTGGAAGGGAAGAAGCCGGTACGTGAAGCCCTTTTGGTCGAAGGGGCGGTAGAGTGCCTGTTTATTACTGAGGAGTTTGTTTCATCTGATATCGGGGGAGAGCTTCTTTCAAGTTGCAAGGAAGCTTCGATCGATGTTTCGGTGGTTCCCGAGAGCTCTTTGAAAAAGGTTTCAGGCCTTGTGACGCCGGAAGGTGTCATGGCGGCAGTCAGGATGGAGGCGATTGAAAAGACCGCGGGGCGGCGGATTGAAGGCGCTTTGGATAAGGGCTTCCCTTACCTTTTCCTCGAGGACCTTCAGGATCCCGGGAATATGGGAACGATAATAAGGACCGCCGAGGCAGCAGGAGTCTCAATGATAGTGCTTTCAAAGGGCTGCGTTGATCCCTTTTCGCCAAAGGTGGTAAGGGCTACCATGGGAAGCATCTTCAGGGTGCCGCTCGAAGTTTGCAAAAGAGAAGATGAGTTTTTTGATATTATCTCTGAAAAAAAAGGAGAGGGATATTTCTTTTACGCCGCGGCTCTTTTTGGAAAGCGTTCTTATACCGATATCAGTTTTGGGAAAAAGTCCGCGATCCTCATTGGAAACGAGGGGGCAGGACTTAGTGAGCGCTCAGTAGAGTGCGCCGATGAAGCAATACTGATACCGATGGAAGGGGAATCGGAATCACTTAATGCAGGAATAGCTGCGGCAGTCATTTTGTTTGAGGCAAAAAGGCAGAGGAGGATAAACTGATTTTTTCATTTAGGGGGGATTAAGAGGGGAAATGAGCACAAACAAAAAGATAAGCGAGATAGAGCTTAATGATTATATCAGCACCTTGAAGGAGGTGGATGCCTGGGAGTCGGCGATGCTTCTTTACAATTCGGCGTTGAAGCAGATGCAGACAAAGGTTGAGATACTCTCGGACGAATTCAAGCATGTACAGAAGTA
>CACYBK010000083.1 GCA_902772635.1 uncultured Lachnospiraceae bacterium
GATGAGACTTGAACTCACACGAGATTGCTCCCACAAGATCCTTAGTCTTGCTCGTCTGCCAATTCCGACACTTCCGCATCGCGCCTTGTTCAACGCGCTTTGCTATATTATCAAAAACGCTATTGCTTGTCAAGGCGGATTTTCAAAATGGTCCCTTGACTCCGTCCCCGCGTCACTTTGGGGACAAAAGAACCGTCACACTGTCACTATTCAGCCCAGCATCCCCGTGATCTTTCCTACTGCATCAGCAACGCCGCCGGCGGGAAGCTTGTCCTTGATCTGGTCGGCGATATTCTTGATATCATCCGCCGAGAAATTCTCTCCGACAAGGCTCTTTACCGTACCGATAGGATCGCCCTTGAACTTCGAAAGAAGATCGGGGTCTCCGGTAAACTTTGCAACGAGCTTTGCAACTTCAGCTTTGATGTCCATTTGTCATCCTCCTTTTAAAATCAGTGTTAATATACATTTCACTTCATCTTTTTGATCTCAGCTATCGCCGCCTTTGCGTCCTCGCTCAGCGAAGCTCCCTCAAGCGACGAAACGAGCTTATCAGCAGCTGCTTCGAGATGCTCATATTTTTCTCTCGAGATCAGCTCGGTCTTTTGCTTTGTGATATCCGAGATGAAAACATAATATAGATCGCCGTACTCCGGACTGTAGCCGAAATGCCCGTAATCATCCACCCAGCGTATCTCCCCGTCCTTTCTTATGATGCGGTACTCAACGTGGTCAAAGCTGTCGCCTTCGTCCGAGTCGATCTGTGAATCGATGGAGCCCTGGATCAGATGGAAGTCGTCGGGATGCACCATTCCATTGAAGGTGAAGCCCGTGAGTTCCTTGAATTCGTCGATGTCCCTGCAGCCGTAGATATCGCATACTCGCTGGTTTGCGTATATCAGTTCCCTTTTCTCATCCTCTTTGTAAATGAAAAAACCTCCGGGAATAACGCTCGACATCTGCCATACCACGGGCAGTGTGTATTTTGTGAGTGAAAAATCGTCAGAATAGCGCTCCCTGCGCGAAGTGTTTGCAGCCAACTTTTATCCTCCCTTCATCTATGGCACAAAACCGCCTTTCCCGATTATACACTATCCCGACGACTTGCGGAAGACGGCAGGCTATTTTATAATAGCAAAATGGTCCCAGGGGACGGAGTCAAGGGACCATTTTTTCAAAAAATGAACCCTTGACTCCGTCCCCTGGGACCAAAAAACCCTGGGACCAAAAAAACCGGGACCCAAAACCCGGGACTTAAAACATACACGAAAGGCCATTCAAAATGTCAGAAGAATTAAAAACAAACGATCCGCTTTCAGACTGCGGCTGCGAGAGCAAAAGAGTAGTCCAGTCCGAATATGACAGAAATATGGAAGTCGACCTTCTCGTAAAGCGCATACTCAAGGATTACGAAGGCGGGCGCGACATTGACAAGACCGACTTTTACGACCGGCCCGGCCGCGAAGCCGTCCACAATATCACGGACAACCTCATCAGGATCGTATTTCCGGGCTTCTACCGCGACAAGACCTTCAAGAGCTACAATGCCTACGGGAATCTGACTGTCCTGATCGAAGATGTCATTTACAATCTCTCAAAGCAGATCGCAAAGGTAATGAAATACATAAGCGACGGGAAGGATCTTGACGAAAAGATGCTTCAGAGCCAGGCTCACTGCATGGCAGTGACCTTCTGCAACCGCATCCCGAATGTCCGTGCAGTCTTGAATACCGACCTCGAAGCCACTTATGACGGCGATCCCGCGGCCTACAACAAGGACGAGATCGTGTTGTCCTACCCGGGTCTTCTCGCAACAACCGTGAACCGCCTCGCGCACGAGCTCTTTCTTCTGAAGATCCCGCTCATCCCGAGGATAATGACCGAATACGCCCATTCCCGCACCGGCATCGACATCCATCCGGCGGCCACGATCGGCTCTTATTTCTTTATCGACCACGGCACGGGCATCGTGGTGGGTTCGACCACGGAGATCGGAAACCACGTGAAGATATATCAGGGTGTGACGCTCGGCGCGCTTTCGACTTCTGAAGGCCACGCGCTCCACGGGATCAAGCGTCATCCTACTATCAAAGATAATGTCACAATATACTCCGGCGCTTCTATCCTCGGCGGCGACACAGTGATAGGCGAAAATTCCGTCATCGGTTCAAATGTCTTCATTACGCATTCGATCCCTCCGGATACCCGCGTTACCATCAAAAATCAGGAGCAGACCTACCGCGCGAAGGACGGCTCCATGATATTCAGGGACAACAAATGACTCCTGAAAAAAAACGACTTATCACAAAACTGCGGCTGAAAGACGCTCTCATAATCATTCTTGGCTCGACCCTTCTCACGATCGCTGTCAAGTATATCCTGGACCCCTCCGGCCTCGTGACCGGAGGCGTTTCCGGTCTTGCCATTATTGTAAAGAGCCTCTCCGGGAAGTATCTTTCACTTGAGATCCCGCTCTGGGTCACAAACGTGGCGCTTAATGTCCCGATCTTTCTTTACGCCTGGGCAAAGGACGGGGCGCGCTCCCTCGTCCGGACAGGGCTTGCCTTTGCGGTGAACTCGATCGAGCTTTGGATCTTCCCCGATAATCAGCTTTTCCCGATCGACAATCTTTTTCTCGTCGCACTTTTCGGCGGCCTTCTTTTCGGGCTCTCTTCCGGGATCCTGCTTTCCGTACGCGCGACCAGCGGCGGCACGGATCTTCTCGGAAAGGCGCTCCATAGGACCTTCCGGAGCGTATCTGTCGGAACCCTTATCCAAATACTTGACGGGATAGTCGTAGTCCTGGGCTTCCTTACCTTCGGTCTTGAAAAGTCGCTCTATGCCCTGTTTTCGATATTTATAATGGGGCGTCTCACGGATCTGGTGGTAGACACCGGAAAGAAAGCAAAGATGTGCATGATCTTTTCGGAGTCCTTGAACGACATAGCGGATTCGATAATCAATGACCTTAACCGGGGCTGCACATCCCTTCACGCGACAGGCATGTATTCGGGGAAGGACAAAAATGTCCTCCTCTGCGTCTGCTCAAAGAACGACCTTCCGCTCGTGAAGGACATCGTGAAGCTGCACGACCCGAAGGCCTTTTTCATTATCTCAAATATCAGCGAGGCGATGGGAGAGGGCTTCTCGTCCCTCAAAAACGGCAACGCGCTATAACCAAAGCCGCCTGATCCACCGATAAACAAAACGCGCTATAACCAAAGCCACCTGATCCGCCGATCAACAAAACGCGCACTGAACAAAAACACTAGGAACCGCACCGCTTCACCAATTTAGAAAGGATCATCCCATGAAGACCTTATCCGAACTCCTCACAGGCCTTGACTACCGCATCCTCCAGGGCAGCCTTGACATGATAGAAAAGACAGATATCACCGCCCTTATCTCTGATTCCCGCAAAGCCACAGAGGGCGCGCTCTTTGTCTGCATCAGGGGCGCCAATTGCGACGGCCACTCCTTTGCCGCGGCAGTTGCGGATGTCGGCGCAAAATGCCTGATCGTCGAGGAGCCCGTTGATGTGCGTAGCGACTGCATCGTCCTCAAAGTCAATAATTCCCGGAATGCCCTTGCCCTCCTTTCCGCAGCCTGGTTCGACCATCCGGACCGCTCTGTAAAAGTAATAGGCATCACAGGCACGAAAGGCAAGACCACGACCACCTACATGATCAAGAATATCCTTGAAAACGCCGGGAAAAAGGTGGGCCTCATCGGAACGATCGAGACCATCATCGGTGATGAGCACATCCCCTCAAAAAACACGACGCCCGAATCCTATGTCGTATTTGATTATCTTTCAAGGATGAGAGATGCCGGGATCGGCATCTGCGTAATGGAGGTAAGCTCCCAGGGCCTAATGCTCTCAAGGGTAGACGGCATTGATTTTGAGATCGGGATATTTACAAATATCTCTCCCGACCACATCGGAAAGAACGAGCACAAGGATTTCGATGATTATCTTCACTGCAAGAGCCTGCTGTTTACGAAGTGCAAAAAGGGCATCATAAATAATGACGATATCCACAAAACCGACATCATCAGGGACGCAACCTGCGAGATCGAGACCTTCGGGTTTTCGGGCGGCTGCGACTACCGCGCGACGGACCTCTCGTTCGAAAATGAGAGCGGCGCGCTTTCGATCAGATTCCATGTATCGGGGAAATGCGATCTTGACTGCACGGTCTCAATGCCGGGCCGCTTTTCCGCCATGAATTCGCTTGCCGCGATAGCGGTATGCAGGCACTTCAACGCATCCGAAGGCGACATCAAAAAAGCCCTCCAAAGTACAAAAGTGAAGGGCAGGATCGAAAGCTTCCCCCTCCCCGAAAAATACAACTGCACGGTACTTATTGACTATGCCCACAACGCTGTGAGCCTTGAAAGCCTGCTTGAAACCTTGAAGGAATATCAGCCAAAGCGCATAGTCACGCTCTTTGGCTGCGGCGGCAACAGGGCGGCAGAGCGCCGCTATGAGATGGGTGAGGTAAGCGGCCGCCTTTCCGACTTTACGATAATCACGAGCGACAATCCCCGCTTCGAGGACCCGCTTCAGATAATGAAGGACATTGAAACCGGGATCAAAAAGACGGCCGGCGAATATACGATGATCGAAGACCGCTTTTTGGCCATCAAATACGCCCTTTCAAATTCGAAGGATGGCGATGTCATAGTCCTTGCCGGAAAAGGGCATGAGGACTATCAGGAGATCAAAGGAAAGAAATACCCGATGGATGAGAGAGAGCTTCTTTCCCGCGCAGTAGAGGAGCTTTCCTGAAATTGGGCAATTTCGCTGATATTATAATAGATCTTAATTCAAAGAGTCTTGACAAAACCTTTCAATACTCTGTGCCCGACGACCTGCTTCCCCTTATCTCTCCGGGAACGCAGGTTGTAGTTCCTTTTGGGCAAAGAGAAATAAAAGGGATCGTTGTCTCTCTTTCCGATTCACCCAAAATTGATGAGAGCAAGCTGAAAGACATCAAGGAAGTCCCCAAAAAACAAAAAAAGATAATGGGCGACCTTCTTACACTCTCCTCCTGGATGAAGGAGTATTATGCCTGCACATTGAATCAGGCGCTTCGGACCTGTCTTCCCGTAAAGGAAAAGACAGATCGGCGTCGAAAAAAAGCCCCGGAGCAGGAGAACGCAGCAAAGGCGCCTGAAATACCAAAGATCGAACCAACCCTCTCAGACGCCCAGCAGAAGGCACTCGATACCTTCAAAAGCTCTTATGACAACGGCGATCGAAAGCCCTTCCTTCTCTACGGCGTGACAGGCTCCGGCAAGACAGAGGTCTATATCAAGATGATAGAGCACGTGCTTTCAATGGGAAAGCAGGCGATCGTCCTGATCCCGGAAATATCATTGACCTATCAGACCTTGTCACGCTTTTACTCCCGTTTTTTGGACAAGGTCGCAGTCATCCATTCAAGGCTTTCAAAGGGCGAGAGGTCATATTATTTTGAAAAGGCGGAGCGTGGAGAAGTCTCTGTAATGGTGGGACCGAGAAGCGCCCTGTTTACCCCGTTTCCGGACCTTGGCCTGATAATAACAGACGAAGAGCAGGAGCCCTCATACAAGAGCGAAAATGCCCCAAAGTACCACGCACGCGAGGTCGCATATGAAAGAGCAAAAATTACCAATTCCGCTCTCGTCTTTGGTTCCGCAACTCCTTCGCTTGAAATATTTGAAGAAGTGAGGAAAGGAAATATCACGCTCCTTTCTCTTCCAAACAGGATCAATGACCGCAGAATGGCGCATACCGTGATAGTCGATATGAGGCAGGAGCTTAAGCGCGGCAATATGTCTATGCTCTCAAAGCAGCTTTCAGACGCCCTCACAGAGACTCTTCAAAAAAAAGAGCAGGCCATGCTGTTTTTGAACCGCCGGGGGCTCATGGGCTTCATAAGTTGCCGCTCCTGCGGCCATGTGATAAAATGTCCCCATTGCGACGTTTCGCTGACATTGCACAGGGACAAAAGGCTCCATTGTCATTATTGCGGCTATTCAACCGACAATGTTGACAAGTGCCCGGAGTGCGGTTCAAAATACATAGGCTCCTTCAAGCCCGGGACTGAGAAGGTCGAGGCCTTTCTTAAGAAAAAATATGAAAATGCGCGTGTCCTTCGCATGGATCACGACACGACGCGCGAAAGGGATTCCTACGAAAAGCTCCTTTCAGCCTTTGCAGCAGGGGAAGCAGACATCCTGATCGGGACGCAGATGATAGTGAAGGGTCATGATTTTCCCAATGTCACATTGATGGGGATACTTGCCGCCGACATGTCACTTAATGCCCTTGATTTTCGGAGCGCGGAGCGGACCTTTGATCTCATTACCCAGGCCGCCGGACGCTCGGGCCGGGGCGAAAAGGAAGGTGTCGTCTTCATCCAGACCTACCGCCCGGACAGTTATGCGATCACCGCTGCCGCAGCGCAGGACTATGAAGCGTTTGAAAAAGAGGAAGCCGCGTATCGAAGATTAATGAGCTACCCGCCTTTTTCCCACATGCTCCTTCTTCAGTTCATCGGGAGAAAAAAGGAAAAGCTCATGGAAGCCGCGGAATTTACATTTTCGATCATCAGGGAAAATGACCCCGGGCTTTTTCTTATGCAGCCCCGCGATGCCGGGATATCAAAGATAGATGACGAATACAGGATGGCAGTGACAGCAAAGGATGACGACAGAGGGCGCCTTGAAAACGCGGCAGCGCTTGTTTCAAATGCCCTCCTTACGGAAAAGGTCTTTTCACAGACAGAAGTTTTTTTTGATTTTGATCCCGTTCGCGGGTTCTAAAAAAACAAAAAAACGCGGACAAAAAAACCACCCGCCCCACAATACGCGGGTATCAAAACAGAAAGACAGGTAAATTCATGGCACTTAGAGAGATAAGGCTCGAGGGAGACCCCGTGCTCACAAAAGAATGCAAAGCGGTCAAGGACCTTACCGAAAGGCAGAAGGTCCTCATCGAGGATATGCTTGAAACCATGTATGATGCGGATGGAGTAGGACTTGCGGCACCGCAGGTCGGAGTGCTCCGCCGTATATGCGTGATAGATGTCGGAGACGAGCACGGCCCTTATATCCTCATCAATCCAAAGATAATATCAAAAGAAGGCGAGCAGACAGGGCAGGAGGGCTGCCTCTCCGTGCCCGGCAAGGCAGGAAATGTGACGCGCCCCATGAAGGTCAAAGTTGAAGCCAAGGACCTTGACATGAACACACAGACCTATGAAGGAGAAGGCCTCCTTGCGCGCGCCTTCTGCCACGAGATAGACCACCTCGACGGCCATATGTATACAGAGATCGCGGAAGGCCCCTTGTATGAAGTGAGACCTGAGGACGAAGAGGACGAAGAAGACGGATCAAACAACGGGAATGGTGACGATCTATGAAAGTAATATTTATGGGTACTCCCGACTTTGCGGGAAATGTCCTTGCAGCTCTTTTTGAAAAGCACGAGATAGTCCTTTGTGTGACTCAGCCTGACAAGGAGAGCGGGAGAGGAAAGGGTATCCATTTTTCCGCGGTCAAGCAATTTGCACTTGAACACGATATCCCGGTGTTTCAGCCAAAGAAGATCAGGGA
Organism: uncultured Lachnospiraceae bacterium; assembly: GCA_902772635.1. Taxonomy (GTDB): domain Bacteria; phylum Bacillota; class Clostridia; order Lachnospirales; family Lachnospiraceae; genus RUG306. The sequence continues at coordinate 7,606 of CACYBK010000083.1, forward strand.
AGAAGAAGCGATAGAGCGCCTTTCGGAGATAGAAGCTGATATCATTGTTGTTGCTGCATTCGGGCAGATCCTTCCCAAAGAGATCCTTTTCATGAAGCACTTTGGAGCAGTGAATGTCCACGCTTCACTCCTTCCGAAATACCGCGGTGCCTCACCCATCCAGTGGGCGATATTGAACGGCGACGAGTTTACGGGCATTACCACAATGCAGATGGGAGAAGGTCTTGACGACGGAGACATCCTTCTTCAGGAAAAGACAAGGATAGAAGCAAACGAGACCGGCGGCTCTCTTTTTGAAAAGCTTTCCGGGCTCGGCGGCCGTCTCATAAACGAAACCCTTGACGGCCTTTCAAAAGGCACCATCAAAAACAGACCTCAGGAGCATGACAAGGCAACAAAGGTAGGCCTTATCACAAAGGACATGGGGCATATTGATTTTACGAAGAGTGCTTATGACATCGAAAGGATGATAAGGGCCTTCAATCCCTGGCCCTCCGCATACTCAAGGCTTTCAAATAAGGTCGTAAAGCTCTGGAGCGCAAAGGCCTGCGAAAATCTCCCGTCCGACCTTTTAAAGGAAGCTGAAAAGCTTTCAACCGGTGAGATGATCAGATACCACGACACACTTTATATAAAGACAGGCTTTGGCTATCTCATGCCCGAGGTCATCCAGCTCGAAGGCAAAAAGAGGATGGCGGTCTCGGATTTTCTGAGAGGCCATGAGATCAAGACCGGTGATTTCCTTGCCTGACAAAAACGATATGTCCGACCAAAACCGGATTTTTGGCGAAACAAAAATGCCTGAAAAATACAATGACAGATTCATGATCTATGATGCCCTTTTTTCCTACTTCAGGGGAGAAAGGGGGCCTTCATCTTCACTCATCAATCTTTCTCTTTCGCGTCTTCTTTCAACAAGATATGTGATAGGCCGCCTTTCAAGCGTTCCCGTAAAGAAGATCAAAAAGCCTGTTCTTGCCGCCCTCACAGGCGCGATCTCTGAAATCCTTTTCTCAGAGGATCCGGACACATACGCACTCTGCGACAGCGCGACAGCCTATGTGAAAAAGCGGGGCCTTTCCGGGCTCAGCGGCTTTGTCAATGCCATAGTAAGAAGAGCGGCGAGGGAAAAAGATGATCTTCTGAAAGAGATCGAAACAAAAAGTGACAGTGAGATACGCTTCTCACTTCCGCAGCTCATAGCCGGCTCACTTTCAAATGACTACGGCTCAAAAAAAGCCGGACTCATCGCCGAAGCCTTCTTTAAAAGGCGTTTTACCCATCTCTTCATCCCGGGCTTGTTGGAACCGGCCGAAAAAACCATTGAGAGTCTTTCAAAAAAAGGTTTCGTCCTGAAAAAAGACGACTCCAAACTTGAGGGCTATTATCTTGAAAGATCAACAGAAGGAAACTCCCTGGTCGCCTCAGACGAATTTCAAAGGGGGCTCATCTATCTCATGGACCGCTCCTCAATGGCCCCGGCTGAGGCCTTCCTTTCGATAAAAGAGAGTCTCCTTGAAAAACCCGACATTCTTGATCTTTGCGCTGCTCCCGGCGGGAAAAGCCTGACAATTGCGGCTATCACGCATGATAGCGGAAACTTCCTCTCCTGCGACATTTCAGAAGAAAAAGTGTCTTTGATCCGCGAAAACACTGAACGCCTGAAGATCAGGTCCATCAAACCCCGCGTAAATGACGCTTCTGTCTTTAACCCCGAATTCAAAGACCGCTTTGATGCAGTCATTTGCGATGTACCCTGCTCGGGATTCGGCGTCTTAGGGCGAAAGCCGGCCATCCGATACCGCCACGACGAAGACTCACTTCAAAGCCTTCTTTCCCTCCAGAAAAAGATAGTCGAAAATGCCGCGTCATATGTTAAATACGGAGGCTTCATCATCTACTCGACCTGTACTCTCAGGAAGGCGGAAAACGAAGACATGGTGGAATATCTTTTGAAAACAGCTCCCGATATCCATGAGATCTCAAACAAAACCTTCTTCCCCGATGAAGGCGATTTTGACGGCTTTTTTGTTTCGCTCCTTAAAAAAGGTGAAAAGCTATGACGGATATATTGTCAATGACATACGAAAAACTTCTCGATCTCGTAACAACAGACCTTTCTGAAAAGCGCTTCCGGGCGGACCAGATATTCACCTGGCTCCATCAGAGAAGAGTGAAAAGCTTTGATGAGATGACAGATCTGTCAAAGCCCCTCAGGGATCGCCTTTCAAAAGAGGCCTTCATCACATACCCGAAGATCATCAAAAAGCTTTCTTCAAAGCTTGACGGAACGATCAAATATCTTTTTGAAATGGCGGACGGCGAAAGGATAGAGTCTGTCCTGATGCGCTACAAAACAGGCCTTTCAGTCTGTCTTTCAAGTGAGGCAGGCTGTCCCATGGGATGCCGTTTCTGCGCCTCCGCGCAAAACGGAAAGTCCCGTGATCTCACGCCCGGCGAGATACTTTCGCAGCTTTATTCGATAGAAGATGATATCGGTGAGCGCGTGAGCCACGCAGTCCTTATGGGAACGGGAGAGCCCCTTGACAATTACGAAAACGTGATCTCCTTCCTTCACATTGTCTCCGACAAAAGAGGGCAGGATATGTCCCTTCGAAATGTCACGCTCTCAACCTGCGGTATCGCACCAAATATCAAAAGGCTCGCGGGAGAAGGCCTTCCTATCACACTTGCTCTTTCACTTCATTCCCCGATCCAGTCCGAAAGAGAAAAGATAATGCCGATCGCAAAGGTCTATCCCCTAACGGATGTTATGGAAGCCTGCCGTTATTATTTTGAAAAAACAAAGAGAAGGGTAACTCTTGAGTATTCTCTCATGAAGGGCGTAAACGACAGGGACGTCGATGTCGAAGCGCTCAAAAAGATCACAAAGGACTTCCCCTGCCACGTGAACCTGATTCCCGTAAACCCCGTGAGAGAGGCTTCATTCAAGGCTCCCGGGCATTCAGAAGTCCTTGATTTCAGAAAAAAAGTTGAAAAGTGCGGGATAAATGTTACTATTAGAAGGGAACTTGGACGGGACATTGAAGGAAGCTGCGGGCAGCTTCGAAATGCTCCTGCCAAAAATAATGAAAGGAAAAGCTGATGATCTTTTACGGGCTTACCGACAAAGGGAGAATGAGACCGCAGAATGAGGATTTTCTTTTTGCGTCCGATCTTCCCGTCGGTGGACTTCCAAATCTCTTTGCGGTAGCAGACGGGATGGGAGGCCACAACGCCGGAGAATATGCCTCGGAATGCGCTATAGAAGCGCTTCTTGAGTGCCTTCGCCGCGAAAACGAAAAAGACCCTGTCAGAGCCCTTTCCTCTGCGGTCTCCTTTGCAAACGAAAAGGTTTATGATATCGGAGCAAGGGATCCTTCAAAGGCCGGGATGGGCACTACCATAGTCTGCGCCGTTTTTGGAGGAGACACACTCACTGTCATGAACGTCGGCGACAGCCGGCTTTATGCGGCAGGGGACAATTTCATACGCCTTGTTACCCGCGACCATTCCGTAGTTGAGGAGCTGGTCCGGATAGGTGCGCTTTCAGAGGAGGCAGCGGAATTTCACAAGGACAGGCACAAGATAACGAGGGCCGTCGGCGCCGAAAGAAGGGTGATTCCTGACTTCTTCACCGTGGATATGAAGAAAGAGGGCGTCTCACAGCTCCTTCTTTGCACGGACGGTCTTTCAAACGAGCTTACGGGTGAGGAGCTCTTTTCCATTTTGAAGGCTCCTCTTCCCATAAAGGAAAGGGCAAAGCGCCTGGTCAATGCCGCAAACGAGAACCACGGCGCCGACAATATCACAGCTCTCATAGTAGAGCCATATAGTGAGGTGGATTACAATGGATAATTCTATAAGCATTCCAAACGGAACTCTCCTGCAGAACCGTTATGAGATCCTTGACAAGGTTGGAACAGGCGGGATGAGCGATGTTTATCTTGCTCATGATACCGCTCTGAACCGCCAGGTTGCAGTCAAGGTTTTAAAGACCGAGTTTGCCGAGGACAAGACTTTTGTCACGAAATTCCGGGCAGAGGCCCAGAGCGCTGCAAACCTTGAGCATCCGAATATCGTGAGTATCTATGATGTCGGATCTGAGGGCGCCCTCTACTACATCGTGATGGAATATGTGGAGGGCATTACTTTAAAGACCTATATTTCAAAGAAGGGCCGCCTCACCTACAACGAAGCGCTCTCCATCGCGATACAGGTCGGCCGCGGCATCGAATCCGCCCACAACAAGGGCATAGTCCACCGCGACATCAAGCCGCAGAACATCATTATCTCAAAAGAGGGTAATGTCAAGGTCATGGACTTTGGTATCGCCCGCGCCGCATCCTCAAATACCATAAGCGCCGAGCTCATGGGCTCCGTGCATTATGCCTCTCCCGAGCAGGCGAGGTCGGGCTATGTCACATTCACAAGCGACATCTATTCCCTCGGTATCGTGATGTACGAGATGGTGACCGGGCGCGTTCCTTATGACGGTGACACTGCGGTCTCGATCGCGATCCAGCATATCCAAAGCGAGATGGTGCCGCCATCGGCTTATGCTCCCGATCTTCCGACCGCGGTAGAGAGGATCATCCAAAAGGCCACGATGAAGAGTCAGGACAGGCGTTATCAGACCATGTCCGATATGCTCGTCGACTTAAAGAAGGCGCTCATCAGTCCCGATGACGACTTTGTTATTATCCCTGAGGCCGAAAATCCGGGCCTTTCCGACACGAAGATCATTACCGAAGAGGAGCTTCGTGAGATCCAGGAAAAGACAAACGAGTCTTCGATCGAGAACAATATGTCCCCGAGAACCCAAAACGGCTCTCAGAAATCGAAGAAGAACAAAAACAGGAACAAAGGTGAAAACCAAAATAAGCCTGATGATGACGACGATATGAAGATAGCGGCCGCAGCCACAGCAGGCGCTGGAGCGGCAGCCGCATCGGGAGCATCAAAAGAAAGCGTAAAGGTCAAGGCCGCGTCCGCTCTTGATGAAGGAAAGAGCGCCGTTCAAAAAGCCGCATCGGGAGTGAACGCATCAAAGGGTGATCCTCTCGCACCAAAGAAAAAGCCTTCATCCTCAAGGAGTGATGACGATCTTGATGATGACGAAGATGCTGAAAATCCGAAGCTTGACAGGATAATGACCTTCCTTGGCATTGCGGCTGCGGTTGTGATCGCTGCGATAGTCCTGGTCCTTCTGGTTCAGGTCTTTGGCCCGAGAGGAAGCCAGAAAGCAAACCAGAACAGCTCTGCAGCTTCAAGTACCCAGGCGTCCTCTGCAACATCAAATTCAGCTTCTTCAGCCAAGACTTCATCAGCTGATGCGTCCGAGGATGTGAAGGTTCCTTCACTTCTCGGAAAGACCGTCAATGAAGTCAAGAAGGTTCTTTCAGACCTTCATCTCGGCTTCAAGGACGGCGGCGAAACCTCGTCTGAAAAATATGAAAAGGGTCAGGCCTGCGCCCAGACCCCGAACGACGGAGTTCTCGTAAAGAAAAATTCCCAGGTTACTGTAGTCTTTTCATCAGGCATCGGCGATATCGAGGTCCCGTCCGTAAAGGGATTTGATGAAGCAAATGCGATAAAGACTCTCGAGGATGCAGGATTCAAATATTCCCGTACATACAGCTACTCCTCCACGGTTCCTCAGGGCAAGGTCATTTCACAGCGCCCGTCCACAAAGGCAAAGAAGGGTGATGTCATTACACTTGAGATAAGCCAGGGTGTTGAGACGATCAGGGTACCGTCCCTGAAGGGAATGACCATAGATGAAGCGAGACACGCTCTTGAGGAAAAGGGGCTTGCTCTCGGTGAGGAAACAAGCGAGTTCTCGGATTCAGTCGAGGCAGGAAAGATAATATCCCATACTCCTGCGGCGAATGTATACGCAAATGCCGGCGAGGCCGTAAATATCGTAGTCAGCAAAGGCCAGGAGGAGATCCTCTATACCTTCTCAAGAAGCATAGATTCGATCGATGATGTGACGACGGAATATACCCTTGTCGATGCAAACGGCACCGAGCTTGGAACATGGAAGGTAGGGGCAGGAGAGTCGCAGACCATCTCGGTTTCCGGCATCAAGACCGAGAACGGGACACTTCGTTGGAAGACGATCCCGCCTACAACTCCTTCGACTCCGCCCTCATCTTCAGGCAGCGGCTCCTCATCCGGCGAAGAACCTGAGCCTCCCACCCCCGTAGCACCGAAGACCGGTGCCGAGGGAGTGACCTTCACGAGACAGTCCTGAAAACCCGATGCTTGGGAGGATAATAAAAGAATCAGCAGGTTTTTATTATGTGATACCGGGCGCATCCTCGCCCGACAAAGAGATATATCTTTGCCGGGCGAGAGGCATATTCAGAAAAAAGAGTGAGCGCCCATCGGTCGGGGATATTGTGGATTTCTCCCTTACCGGCACAAAGGACGTGGAGGGCTCGGTCGACTCGATAAGAGAAAGAAAAAACCTCCTCTTTCGACCGCCCGTCGCAAATGTGGACCGCGTCCTTATTGTGTTTTCGGGCTCTGATCCTGCACCGAACCTCCTTCTTCTTGACAGGCTTCTCGTCTCGATGAAAAGGAAGGGGATCCTTGCCGCGATCTGCATCAACAAGTCCGATATCACTGAGGACCCGGTCCTTCTTGAACTCAAAGAGACATACGAGGGCGCATCTTACCCTGTCTTTATTACCTCAGCAAAGGAAAATGAGGGGCGGGAAGCACTCCTTTCCTTCATGAAAGGCGCTTTGACAGCGCTTGTCGGCCCCTCGGGAGTCGGAAAGTCCTCTATCATGAATATGCTTACCCAAACCGATCTTGCAAAGACAGGCGAGGTCGCAAAAAAGACCGGTCAGGGAAAGCAGACCACGAGGACATCTGAGATCTATGTGATAGAGGACGTTGAGAATACCTATGTCATGGATACTCCCGGTTTTTCCGCTTTTGACATAAGTGACCTTGATGAAAAGGAGCTCTTTCATTATTTTCCTGAGATCGAAAGGGAAAGCGGCGGCTGTTTCTTTAGAGGGTGTGTCCATATGGAGGAGCCTGAAGATAAATGCGCTGTGAAAGCTGCTCTTTCAAAGGGACTTATCAAAGAGAGCCGTTATAATAACTACAGGACCATATTTTCAGACTTAAGGTCGAAAAGGAGCTATAGATGAATTGTCTTTCACCTTCCATACTTTCTGCGGATTTTACCCGTCTCGGTGATCAAATTAGGGAAATGGACGAGGCCGGAGCCCAGTATGTCCATATTGATGTCATGGACGGGCTTTTCGTGCCCCAGATCAGCATAGGACTTCCGGTCCTTAAGTCCATAAGGCTGATAACCGAGAAGGTTCTTGATGTTCATTTGATGATCGAGGACCCGGACAGATATATAGAGGATTTCGTGAAGGCGGGAGCTGATATAGTGACTGTCCACGCCGAGGCCGCAAGGCATCTCGACCGGACGATAGCAAAGATCAAGGAGGCGGGCGCAATGGCAGGCGTTGCACTTAACCCCGCGACCCCGCTCTCGGTTCTTGATTATGTCCTTCCGGAGTGCGATATGGTCCTCATAATGTCCGTAAATCCGGGCTTCGGAGGACAGAAATTCATTCCTTATACGATAGAGAAGCTTTTGAGCCTTAAAAAGATAATAAAATCCCACTCACTCTCAACAGATGTGGAAGTTGACGGAGGTGTCAACTTAGAGAATGCCTCCCGCATCCTTGATGCGGGAGCCAATATCCTCGTTGCGGGAAGCGCTGTATTTTCAAACGAGACGGGATCGATCACAGACAATGTGAGAGCCTTCTTAAAGCTGCTCGAATGACTCTTCGTTGAACCTCTCTGCTTCAGTGTTCAAAAAATCCGTCATATCAAGAAAACCCTGTTCACTGTAGGCTTCCGTATGAGTTTCTTTTTTTTCATCGGGAGTATTTTCGGACGAGAAAGGTCCGGGAAAGTATGTTGCAAGAAGAAGAGGGGCTTCCCCCTCTTTTTGACTTTTCTCAAGTATGTAATTCATCTGCCCTATGCTCCCTGTAAAGCGGGACTTTTCATAGAAGCCCATGGAGAGCAGGTCTTTTCGAAGAAGCTTTTTCATTATACTCAGTTCAAGGCCGCAAATTCCATTACCCAGTAGTACTTGTATGCTTTGTCCCGTCCTTTTGGAACTGCCACAGGATCAAACCAGAGCGAGATCCCGATATCCGTAAAGTCAGGGTCGAGAAGGTTCTGGTGGTTTTTCAGGGACGAACGAAAGTCTGTGAGTGCTTCTTCGATCGTGCCCTGTCCTGCCGCGATATTTTCGCCTATGGCCCAGGCATTCACTCCGAAGGTTTCAAAGTCGGAAAAAGAAGTCTTTCTTGAAAGTCCGGGGCGGAGGTGCGAAAAATCATCCGTCAGCTCCTTTGAACGTACGAAGGCGAGATCCAAAAGACACGAATTTCCGTTAAGAGGCGAAAGCCCCGCCGATACGCGCTCTCTGTTGATATTTGAAAGGACAGCCCCGGTAACATGGATCCAACGGCCGAAGGATATGGATTCGTCAAAGGAGTCCTTCCCGGGACCTGACGCATAGAGCTTTATACCCTCGCCGCTCCAGCCGATCTCCTCCGTAAGCCACTTATCCTCATCCGGATCTACGGTATAATTGTGAGTTCCTGTTACAGCCGAAGGCGAATATTCCCTGTATATGGGGATCGTCTTCTCATCATCGGAATAAAAGGCTATCCCTTCACCGTTCCAGCCTATTGAATCAAGATAGCGGTATTCCGGAAGGTCAAGCGTATAGAGGTGGTCTCCGCTGTATGGATTGTAGACCCTGTACACGGGAGACTTCGATTTCTTCGGCGCCATCCAGCCCACACCCTCGTAGAGCCAGCCGATAGAGGAGATATAGGAAGCCTCCCCTTCATTGATCGTATAGAAATGCTCGCCCGAGTTCTTGTTGTACAACCTGAATACTGCAACAGAGTCGCTTTCAGACGCGGCATGAGCGTTTGAACCTTTAAAAACAAGGGGCAGACAAAGTGAAAACAGAAGAAGTAATATTACAGGCCTTTTCGATCGACGTGATCTCATCAAAGCTTCCTCTCCGTCAAAAAACTTGAAGTTATCCGAAACTTCGTTTAATATAGCACAAGGTTTTTTTTATTGAAAGATAGGAAGTGCGATTTGGAAAAGAAACTCAAGACCGATATGACGGCGGAAGACTACATGATGAACTTTCTTGACGAGGATGATTTCGCCGGGAAGTACGAGATACTTGAAAACATGGAGGGCTGTGAGGGGATCACCGACATTATCATTGATAATATGGCTTCCTCCCTCGATTTCGTGATCAAGGAGGGAAGGATAGAGTCCCGCTTTGAAGAGCTGAAAAACTGCGTCCGTACGAGAGCAAAATACGAGACCCTTCGCCTCCGGCGTTGAACTCAATCGTCGACGAAGCTTTTCGGAAGCCCGTATTTCGCGAGATTTGAGTTGTGATAATCTCTGTCATAGGTTACTTCTTTTTTAAAGAAGGGCACTGACTCCATATCAAAGGCCTTTGCCTCGCTGCCCGACTCAAATTCGACCTCGCCCATCACGAGGGGGAAGAGCTCGTCCTCGAATATGTCAAAGTCTATATGCCTGCCATCTGAAAGCGGGATGAAATAACGCTTTTTCCTGATAGGGGGATTGTCGGCCTTTTCAAGAAGATGAAAATAGGCCTCTTCAGTAAGCGGAAGGTTTACTTCCTCCCGTTCCATAAGCCCCTTTGATTTGTAGGTAAGGATATATTCATCTCCCTCATGTCTCGCCCTTATCACGGGGTTGCAGCAGAGGTAAAACTGCTCTATCTCCTTCATCTTGTAAGAAGAGATATTTTCGGGTATACTTGAGAGAAATTTGCGCTCGATCTCCATTGCACATTACTCCTTTCGTTTTTTCGCATTTTAGCACAAAAGAGGTAGATGATGAACAAAATACTTATATTTATGGCGGACGGAGTCGAGGAGGTTGAGGCCTTGACAGTCGTAGACCTTCTCCGCCGGCAGAAGTGTGACATAGATATGGTCACGATCAATGACAGCCGCCTTGTTACAGGCTCGCACAATATCATGCTCTCAGCGGACAAGAGCATCACGGAGGCGGATATTGCATCCTATGATGTCCTTGTGATACCGGGAGGGCTGAAGGGCACGGCAAATCTGAAGCAGGAGCCGGTCGTCCTAAATACGATAAGGGACTTTGATGCCGCGGGAAAGCTCGTCTGTGCTATCTGCGCAGGCCCTACAGTACTTGCGGCAGCAGGGATCACGGAGGGAAAGAAGATATCTTCTTATCCCGGCACGGAAGAGGACTTAAACGGCGGTATCTCGGCCGGAGAGGCGGAGGTATCTGTCGACGGGAATATTATTACCAGCCGCGGCCTTGGCACGGCGATCCCCTTCTCGCTTTCGATCATTGAATATCTTTTCGGAAAAGACGCATCGGAAGAGATGAGGAAAAAGATAGTTTATAAAGGCTGAGAAAACAAAAATATTAATAATAAGAGAGGACAACAGAGACAAATGAAAGTATCCGTAGAAAAGCTTGAACACAACATGGCAGTCCTTACGGTCGAGGTGCCGGAGGACACAGTGGAAGAGGCGCTTCAGAAGGCTTATCTTTCACAGAGGAAGAGGATATCGGTTCCGGGCTTTCGAAAGGGCAAGGTGCCGAGGCAGCTCATAGAAAAGATGTACGGCCCCGAAGTATTTTACGAGGAAGCCGGAAATTATATGATAGACAATGAATATCCCAAGGCCTATGACGAGAGCGGTCTTGAGATAGTTTCGTCCCCCGAGATCGAGGTCAAGGAGATGGAAAAGGGAAAGCCCTTCGTCTTTACGGCAAAGGTCGCTGTAAAGCCTGAAGTCACCCTCGGAAAGTACAAGGGGATAGAAGTCACAAAGATAGATACAACAGTGTCCGACGAAGAGGTGCAGACAGAGATCGATAAGGAGCGGAAAATGAACGCCCGCATTATCACAAAGGAAGGTCCTGCCGCACTTTCGGATACTGCCATCATTGATTTTGAGGGCTCGGTCGACGGCGTACCCTTCGAGGGCGGAAAGTCTGAAAATTATGAGCTTGAGCTTGGAAGCCATAGTTTCATTGACACATTCGAAGACCAGATAGTCGGAAAGAGCGCGGGAGACGAGTTTGACGTAAATGTGACCTTCCCCGAGGATTACAATGAAAAGTCTCTTGCCGGGAAGCCTGCGGTCTTTGCTGTGAAGCTCAAAGAAGTAAAGACTCGTGAACTTTCGCCTCTTGATGACGAATATGTTTCCGAAACCACGGATTTTGAAACGGTTGAAGAATACAAAAAGAGTATCAAAGACCGCCTCACAAAGGAGAAGGAGGATACCGCAAAGGGGAAGAAGGAGGATGAAGCCGTTGAGAAGCTCGTTTCAGAGTCCACTATGGATATCCCCGATGCCATGATAGAATTCCAGACGGACAGCGAGCTTAGGGATTATTCTTATTCTTTGATGAGGTCCGGGCTGAAGCTTTCCGATTATCTCAAATTCTCGGGCGAGACTGTGGAATCCTTTAAGGAAAGGATCAGGCCGAATGCAAAGAAGAGGATAGAGGCCTCCCTTGTCCTTGAAGCCGTTGCAAAGGCTGAGGGCTTTACAGCAACGGACGAAGATGTTGATGAAAAGCTGAAAGAGACAGCAGAGCGAAACGGCCTGACGCTTGACGAGATCAAAGAAAATGTCTCGGACAGCGAGAAAAAGACAATGAAGCGCCAGATCGAGATAGAAAAGGCGATAGACTTCATCCTTGAAAACGCAAAGGAGAAGGCGCCGAAGAAAACAAAAAAGGATAGCAAAGACAAAGCGGAGGTTTGAGAATAATGGCTTTAATTCCTTATGTCATCGAACAAAATTCAAGAGGGGAGAGATCATACGACATCTTCTCCCGCCTGTTAAAGGACAGGATCATCTTCCTCGGGGAGGACGTGAATCCCACCACTGCATCTCTTGTTGTGGCGCAATTACTCTTCCTTGAGTCCGAGGATCCCACAAAGGACATCCATCTTTATATCAATTCACCCGGAGGTGAGGTCAATTCGGGCTTTGCGATCTATGACACAATGCAGTATGTGAAATGCGATGTTTCAACGATCTGTGTTGGCCTTGCGGCTTCAATGGGAGCCTTCCTCCTCGCAGGCGGCGCAAAGGGAAAGCGCTTCGCTCTTCCGAACGCGGAGATAATGATCCATCAGCCTTCAGGCGGCGCGAAGGGACAGGCTACGGAGATCGAGATAGCAGCGAAAAACATCCTTCGTACAAAGCAGAGATTGAATGAGATACTTGCAAAGAATACCGGAAAGCCCATTGATGTGGTCGCAAAGGATACGGACAGGGATAATTTCATGACAGCTGATGAAGCGCTTGAATACGGCCTCATCGACCAGATCGTACAGAAGCGTGAAGAGACCGGCGACGACAAAAAGTCAAAAGAAGAAAAAAAGGATTGACAGGTTAAATGAAAAATCATGAAGCGGTCCGCTGCTCATTCTGCGGCAAGCCCCAGGGGCAGGTCAGAAAACTTATAGCCGGACCCGGCAATACCTTTATCTGTGACGAGTGCGTCGAGATATGCATGGAGATACTCGAGGAGGAGCTTGACTACGATCTCCCCGCGGATGATCCCGAGGTAGTGCCGGACGACAAGGTTTCAAAGGACGGAAAATTCAAGGAAGAAGAAAAGTCCGAAAAGAAGGAAGACGAGCTTGATATCAAGCTGAAAAAGCCGAAGGAGATGAAGGCCTTCCTTGATGAGTATGTGATAGGACAGGAGGAAGCAAAAAAGGTCCTCTCTGTCGCGGTATACAACCATTACAAGAGGATCACCACAAAGGAAAAGACGGATGTCGAGATCCAAAAGTCAAATGTACTTCTTCTCGGCCCCACAGGCTCCGGAAAGACCCTTCTTGCGCAGACTCTGGCACGTATATTGAACGTTCCCTTTGCTATCGCGGATGCGACAACGCTTACCGAAGCGGGCTATGTCGGCGAGGATGTTGAGAACATCCTCTTAAAGCTCATCCAGGCGGCGGAATTCAATGTGAAGCGTGCAGAGGTCGGCATAGTCTATATCGACGAGATAGACAAGATCACAAAAAAGACAGAGAATGTCTCGATCACCCGTGATGTTTCAGGAGAGGGCGTTCAGCAGGCGCTCCTCAAGATCATCGAGGGTACCACAGCCTCAGTCCCTCCCCAGGGCGGCAGAAAGCACCCTCAGCAGGAGCTTATCAAGATCGATACTACAAATATCCTCTTCATCTGCGGCGGCGCCTTTGAAGGCCTTGACAAGATCATAGAAAGCCGCCTTGACAAAAAGACGATAGGCTTTAATTCAAAGATCTCGGAGCGGGATGAAAAGGCAGACGAGAGCGAGTACTTGAAGAAGGCGCTTCCTCAGGACTTCATCAAATACGGCCTCATCCCCGAGTTCATCGGAAGAGTCCCCATAAATGTGGCTCTTTCAAGGCTTACAAGAGAGGAGCTTATCCGTATCCTCACAGAGCCGAAGAACGCTCTTACAAAGCAGTACGAGGCGCTTCTTAAGATGGATGGTGTCAAACTTACCTTTGAGGAAGAGGCATTGAATGCCATAGCAGACAAGGCTCTTGAAAGAAAGACCGGTGCCCGCGGACTTCGTGCCATCATGGAATCCGTGATGATGGATCACATGTATTCACTTCCTTCGGAGGATTCAGTGAAGTCGCTTTCGATCACGAAAAAGATGGTCGAGGAAAACGATCTCTTTATCGAGAAGGGGGAAGGGAAGAAGGATGATCCTTCTGCCGTCGTTGAGATAGAGGATCAGAAACACAAAAAGAAAAAGGCATCAGCGTGAAGATATGGTGATCAGGTCAGCAAGTCTTGAAACCGTATGCGGAATAACGAGCGATCTCCCGAGAAACCAGCTTCCGGAGGTCGCTTTTTCGGGAAGATCAAATGTCGGAAAGTCTTCCCTTATCAATACTGTGCTCGGAAGAAAGTCGCTTGCAAGGACTTCGAGCGTGCCCGGAAAGACGCAGACTCTGAATTTTTATAATATCAATAATGAGCTCTACCTGGTGGATCTCCCCGGCTACGGCTATACCGAGGCGGCAAAATCGGTAAATGAAAAATGGGGGAAGATGATCGAGCGTTATCTTCGGGAATCGGAGATGCTCTCCGCCATCTTTCTTCTTGTCGATATGCGCCATGCCCCGACAAAGCTCGATATTGCGATGGCTGAAACTGTGAGATTTCTTGAGTATCAGCTCATCGTCCTTGCGACAAAAGCCGACAAGTTGAAGACCAATGAACGAAAGAAGAACATAGCTCTCATAGAAAAGACGCTTTCCATGGGAGAAGATGATATATTGATCCCCTTTTCATCTGTCACGAAGGAGGGTAAGGAAGATGTTCTGGACCTTCTTTCCCAGGTGAAGGAGGAGGAGCCATCATGCGAAGCATGATCAGGGAAAAGAAGGAGGGATAATGTATGGCAGCTGAGAAGAAGATCAAAGTCGGAACGATGCTCTTCAAGAATGACGAGCATCCTTATTTCAAAAAATTAAAGAGCGGGATCGAAGACAAGCTCAGGGACGCAGGAGCGGAAGATATCTTTCATGAGTGCGGCTTTACCATTGATTCCCAGGTCGAGGCGCTTGACGAGCTCATCAAAAAGAAATGCGACGCCATGATAATATCGCCTTCCGAGGATCACCGCGTGATCGAAAAAGTTGATGAGGCCGCCGGAAAGGGCATAAAGATAGTCACGGTGGATGCAGACCTTCCCACTTCACATCGTTCCTGCTTCGTAGGAGTGAATCCTTACCAGACGGGCGAGATAGCCGCAGGGATAATAGGCCGCCTTTCCGAAAAAAAGTCCGAGGTCTGCGTTGTCTCCGGAAACCGGAATTTCAATTCCCATAAGGAGAGGACAAGGGGCTTTCGGGAATATCTTGAAAAGCATTTCCCCGGCATTACGGTGGATGCTGTCATTTACTGCGAGGATGATGATTACAAATGCTATGAGGAGGTCCAGAATGTCCTTGCTGCCTTCCCGATGATCAGGGGGCTGGCGTTTATCGCAGGCGGCATCTACGGCGGTTGCAAGGCCCTTTATCAGCTTACTACATCAATGGACTTCAATGTCGTAACGATAGGAGAGATAGACTCGACGAGAGACTTCATGGAAAAGGGCGTTATCGATATGACTATCGTTTCAAATCCTTATCCTGTCGGCCGCACAGCGGCTTCCGCCGTTCTTCGCCTTTTGAAGGGAGAAGAGGTGGAGGAATTTATCTATATGGAAAATGCCGTAAAGACGAAGGAATGTCTTCTGTAAAATCTTCCGTGGGATCTACTGTGGAAACAAGGGCGCTTTCGATAGTGAAGGGGTTTGTCTGCGCCGCGGAGAAGTGCCCCCACAACTGCTGCAGAGGCTGGCAGATCCCGGTGGATGAAAAGACAGAAAAGAATTTCAAGGAGATGTCCGGCCTTCGTGGCAGGCATCTTCGATACTTTCTTACAAGCTTTCGCGGCGATACCGTCATCAAAAAGATAATGGGGCGCTGCCCCTTCATAAACTCCGACCACCTTTGCCAGTTCGAGGCGAACGGTGAGACAGAGCTCATGCCTCTTGTCTGCAGGATATATCCGCGGGAGGGCGTGAGATACGACGACCTCATCGAGGTCACGCTTGAGCTCTCATGTCCTGTGGCTGCCCGCCTTTTCATTGAAAACCCGGGGCGCCTTTCTTTTGTTCCGCATTCCTATATAGAGCCTTTTTTTGCGATCTCAAATGAGGACAGCGGCTTTCTTTCGTATCTTCTGACTGAGAGGGAGAAGATACTGGACTTTGTATGGGAGAGGGACCTTCCGCTTGCCGATACGTGGAAGGTGCTCTATTCCTACATTTCAGAGGTGATGTCCCTGATCATGAGAAACAGGCTTTCCGAAGCAAAGGAGGTCTCTCTTGATGAGCATCTATGCGCCTTTCAGGAAAAGGGCGAAGAAGCGTATCTTTCTTTTTTTTCGATCACAACGATCGACCGTATGATACTTGATCATATTGACTACGGGGCTCTTTTCATAAGGGAGCATGTCTTTTCAGATCTCATAAAAGACTACAACAGGCTCTTCAAGAACATGCCCGTAAATACGATAAACCGCGACTTTCACGACGCCGTAATATCAATGTGCGAAGAAGTCCCCGGACTTTCAGAAAAGTACAGGTCCTATTTTTCCTACAATATCACCCAGCTCTTTTTGCACTCATATGAAGACTATCATATCCTGAAGCCCTTTTTGTTCTCTGTCCTCTATACCGAGCTTCTCATGATATTTGATCTCACGCGGTTTTTGCGTGCCAAAAGAACCGTCCCCGCGGCACCGCCCGTGACAAAAGAACCGTCCCCCCGGCACACCCAGATCGAAACTCTCTATCTCATGGAGTCCTGCGTCCGGCACAATCCCTACCTCACCCAGAACCTCCTCAATGTGATGCGCGAGGAAACGCTGTAGTGCCGCGGCGACGGCCCCATTGGCATTGTTTTCAGTGATTCACAAAATAGATAATATCAAAAACCAGCGAGATCGCGCTCCCGAAGGCAGCGCCGAAGACCACATCCATTATGTAATGGACGCCTGAAAGGACGCGGCAGATGGCTATCAAAGCGCCGCAGACAAGGCAGACAAGTGAAAGGATCGGGGATATCACAAGAAATGACACGCCTATTGCAAAGGCGGAGAATACATGGCGGCTCGGGAAGCTGTTCCCATTTGTATTTTTCTCAATGAGCGGGACGATATCATATTTTTCATACGGGCGCTTGAGATTCAGGCCGCTCCTTATCATTGAAATGAACAAAAAGCCCGCAAGCGGCGGGCATACTATCATAAGTATCCGAAGATCCCTTGACAAAAAGAGAAAAAAGAGAGTAAGGACATAGAGCACCGCAACGACAGCGCTTGCGCCGCTGCTCAAAACAGTAAGGATGTCCGAAGAATGTGAGACAGCCCTTACTCTTTCATTCAGTTTTTCATAGCCTTCTCTTGTCATTGTTTGAAAATAAGATAATCCTCAGCCTTCAGCGCTTCTTTGTTCTTTTCGATATAGTCCGCGACGGAGTCTTTGAATTTCTTCCACTCGTCCTCATGCTCCACAAAATATTTCGGGCAGAGCTTTCCGGATACATCATAATGCCTTATTATGGTTTCGTCATTTGCCGAAAGACCATACCGTACGAGGAGCCAGGCTGTGAGCTTTTTCATGGAGTCGAGTGTCGCGGAATTGAATTTCCCGGATTCATCCTTGTGGCAGCACTCGATAGCGACAGTATCGTCATTCCTTTGATTTGAAGCATAGGCGATCTCCCTTGTGGGGATGCATTGCACGACCTCGCCTTCAAGCCCCACGATGAAGTGACTTGAAGCCTTTGTAGTCTTGTGGATCCGAAGATCCTCAAAATATTCACGGTTTTGCGCGGCCGTTCCGCCGGGGCTTGCGGTATAATGAATAACTACCGCATTCACACTGTTAAGCGGCTTTCCCGGCCTTGAATATGGATTTTTTGTGAGCATCTGAAGGTTGATCGTAAGATGCTGATCACCCGAAGAGGAGCTGTCGGAAGAGACCACCACAGGATCATCAATAGTGACATTTGGAATATCGATATCGGAAACGGGTGCCGGATCGCCTGTCTCTACCACACTTGCTTGAGAACCTCCCTGAGAGAATCTGTTTACAAGCCTTGAGACACCATAGACTATCAGGCTGATTACCGTGATAAGCCCGATAAGGGCAAGTATGAGTATGACACAGGTGACAAGGCGGATCAGAATGCGTCTTCTTCTTTTTTTCCGCCTTTTCTTTTTTAATATTACTTCTTCTTCGTCCATCATTCCTGGTTTTCCGAAAGAAGGAGGTCTTTTTCCTCCTTCAGCGCGAGATAGAAGGCCTTTTCCGTGGAAGATACGTCCTCATTCCTCGCAAAGGCCATCTCCTCAAAGAGCCGCTTTCCGCTGCTCTGCATTATCTTTTCGTCGGAGGACATGGTCTTTTTTCCGGCAGCGATACGAAGCTGCTTTCGAAGATAAATTGTCTTTACAACGGTAGCAAGGTCATAGAGGTCAAAGGTTTCTATCTTTTCCCTGAATATCTCGGCGGCGGCGCGGGGATTTTTTTCGCGTATGAAAGGAAGGGAGGGGACCTTTGAAAGGAGCTCCTCCGTCTCTTCGCGTGTCATCACGTCCCTCATCCTGACTTTTGAATCCACAGGAGTCAGTACCTCTGAGCTTTTTTCAAAAACCGGTTGAAGAGAATAATAAAGCTTTTCCGTGCCTTTTCCGCCAAGGGCCACCTCGGATATATCGCACACCTTACAAACGCCGGAGTGCTCGTCCATGAGATAATCCCCGACCTTGAACCTTTTCATAAATTCACCATCCTGTTTTGAGGGGAAAATTACGTGTATATATTACCACAAATATTGATTTTTAGCAATCTTCCCCCAAGCGGCGGCAGGCTTTCCGGAAGGCTTCGCACCGGTCTTTTCAGGCCTCCTTCAGAAGCCTTGAAACGGCCCCGACTGCTGTCTTTATTGCAGGTGTGGTGTCATGGGACTGTTCGTTTGAAAGGCCCTTCTTTGCCCGTTCCTGATTTGCGACGACAAGGAAAACAGAGCCTACCCTGACATCGAGAAATGACCCTGCTATGAAAAGAGCAGCACTCTCCATCTCGGACGCGAGGCAGTGGAGCCTCTTGTAGGCCTCCCATTTGTTTTGAAGATCGTATGAGACCGGCATGATCTCCGGCTCGTGCTGGCCGAAGAAGGAGTCCTTGCACTGGACGACTCCCGTGTGATATGAATAGCCCATTTCCTTCGCGGATGAAACAAGGGCATTTGTGACATCAAGGTCTGAAACGGCAGGATATTCGATGGGCGCGTATTCCTTTGAGGTGCCCTCGGCCCTGACCGCGCCTGTTGCGATCACAAGGTCGCCGCCCTTCACATCCTCCATTATCCCGCCGCAGGTCCCGATACGGATGAAGGTATGGGCGCCGCACTTTGCAAGTTCTGTCATGGCGATAGCAGCGGAAGGCCCGCCGATGCCTGTTGATGTGACAGAAACTTTTCTGCCGTCAACATATCCGGTATAGGTCACAAACTCCCGCACATCGGCAACAAGCTTTGCGTCCTCGAGAAAAGAAGCGATGAGTTCGCATCTTTTCGGGTCCCCCGGCATCAGGACATAATCCCCGATCATGTCTCTTGAAAGCCCTGTGTGATATTGCTTCCCGCTGCCTTCGGTGTAATCGATCATAATCCTATCCTCCTTGTAAATACAGCACTTTTCTGCTATCATATATCAATTATCCAATTAAATCAAAATAAGGAAATAGCGAGGTGGGAACTATGGCGAAACTGATAGGTGAAGGTATTACCTTCGATGATGTGCTGTTGGTACCGGGTTATTCCGAGGTTACTCCAAACCTCATCGATCTTTCAACGAATCTTACGAAGAATATCAAACTCAATATCCCCATGATGAGCGCCGCGATGGACACCGTGACGGAACACAGGATGGCGATCGCCATGGCGAGGCAGGGCGGAATAGGCATTATCCACAAGAATATGTCGATCGAGGAGCAGGCCGGCGAGGTTGATATGGTGAAGCGCTCCGAGTACGGCATTATCACGGACCCGTTCTTCCTCTCCCCTGAAAACACCCTCCAGGACGCGGAGGACCTGATGCACAAATACCGTATCTCGGGCGTCCCGATCACGGAAAAGGGAAAGCTCGTCGGTATCATCACAAACCGCGACCTCAAATTTGAAAATGATTTTTCAAAAAAGATCAAGGAGTCGATGACAAGCGAAAACCTCATCACGGCTCCCGTCGGGATCACGCTTGACGAAGCAAAGATGATCCTTGCAAAGGCCCGTAAGGAGAAGCTTCCGATAGTAGACAAAAACGGGAAGCTGCGCGGACTCATTACTATCAAGGATATTGAAAAGCAGATCAAGTACCCGATGTCCGCTAAGGACGAAAAGGGGCGGCTGCTCTGCGGCGCAGGGGTCGGCATCACTGCAAATATGCTCGATCGTGTGGCAGAGCTTGTGAATGCACATGTCGACTGCGTCGTCGTTGACTCGGCCCACGGAAATTCAAAGAATGTGATAGATGCCGTAAAGACGATCAAGAAGAAATTCCCGGACCTTGCAGTCATAGCCGGAAATATCGCAACTGCGGATGCTGTCGAAAATCTTGTAAAGGCAGGCGCTGACGCCGTAAAGGTAGGTATCGGCCCGGGCTCCATCTGTACGACCCGTGTTGTCGCAGGTATCGGCGTTCCGCAGGTCACAGCGATAATGGACTGCTACGAAGCCGCAAAGAAGCATGATGTCCCTGTCATCGCGGACGGCGGTATCAAGTTCTCGGGCGATATGACAAAGGCCCTTGCGGCAGGCGGATCTGTCTGCATGATGGGAAGCCTGTTTGCAGGCTGCGACGAGACTCCCGGCGACTTCGAACTCTATCAGGGCAGGAAATACAAGGTTTACAGAGGTATGGGCTCAATCGCAGCAATGGAGAACGGTTCAAAGGACCGTTACTTCCAGGAGGGCGCAAAGAAGCTGGTTCCCGAGGGCGTCGAAGGAAGAGTCGCATACAAGGGCGCTCTTGAGGACGTGGTCTTTCAGATGACAGGCGGTGTGCGGTCCGGTATGGGCTATTGCGGCTGCAGGACGATCGAAGAGCTTCACAAGAACGCGAAGTTCATCAAGATGACGGCGGCGTCCCTTCGTGAGAGCCATCCCCATGATATCCATATCACAAAGGAGGCTCCGAACTATTCAAGCGAGGAATCAAGATGAAGCTCTGTCCCTGCATAGATATCCACAACGGCACGGTGAAGCAGATCGTAGGCTCGACCCTCGGCGGTATCGCTCCCGGAGACGAGCAGGTCTTTGAAAATTACAAGAGTATAATGGGCGCCTCACACTTCGCAGGGATATTCAAATCAAGAGGACTCACGAACGGCCATGTCATCAATCTCAACAAAAAGGACTCGGGCTTTTTCAAGGCCTCTGAAAACGAGGTATTCTCGGCTCTCTCAACATACCCCGGCGGCCTCATGGCAGGGGGCGGGATAGATATAGAAAATGCAAAAGAATACCTCGACCGCGGCGCAAGCCATGTCATCATGACAAGCGCTTTGTTCCGGCACAACAGGCTTTCGTTTGAATATCTCCGGGAATTTGCAAAAAAGATAGGACCGCGGTATCTCATCATCGATCTCTCCTGCAAAAAGGAGGGAGACGAGTATTTTGTATTTACGGACCGCTGGCAGAAGAAGACGGACACAGTGGTTTCGACCGGCCTTTTCCAGAAGCTCTTTGCTTATTGCGATGGCTTTTTGATCCACGGGATAGCCTTTGAAGGGAAGAAGGGCGGCTTTGATGAATCGCTTGTGAAGCTCCTTTCACTTGCGGCGCCGCTTTCAAAGCCCATTACCTATGCGGGCGGCATCGCGAGTCTCGATGACATCAAAAAACTGAGACAGATTTCGAATGATAATATAGATATCACTATTGGCAGCGCGCTTTCTATCTACGGTGGGAAATTGTCGCTTGACGAGGTACTCTCTGTACTTCGCTAGATCGGGGGATCAGCATTGAAACTCAGATTCACAAAAATGCACGGCATCGGCAATGATTATGTCTATATCGACTGCACGGGCAGCGGAGCACTTGAAACGCTCCCTGACCCCGCGCGCCTTTCAAAGCTTGTCAGTGACCGCCACTTCGGTATCGGATCGGACGGGCTCATCCTTATCGCGCCCTCAAAGAAAGCCGACCTTCAGATGATAATGTACAATGCCGACGGCTCCCGGGGTGAGATGTGCGGAAACGGTATCCGCTGTGTCGGGAAATACGCATATGACCACGGCCTTACGACAAAAAAAGAATTGACAGTTGAGACTCTTGCAGGTGTGAGAGAGCTCACCCTTTTCACGGGAGATGATGACAAGGTTGAAAAAGTCAGAGTCGACATGGGAGAAGCGGTCCTTGATACGAGGAAGATCCCGGTGACTTATCCCGAGGATACCATGATAGGGCAGCCTCTTGAAGTCAAGGGAAAGATATACAATGCGACCTGTATCTCGACCGGAAATCCCCACTGTGTGATATTCTGCGACAATGATATCAAAAAGATGGATATTGAAAAGCTGGGCCCCTCCTTTGAGCGGCACCCCCTCTTTCCCAAGAGGATTAATACTGAATTCGTAAACATCCTCGACAGGTCCCATATCGCAATGCGTGTATACGAGAGAGGCTCGGGCGAGACCCTGGCCTGCGGCACGGGAGCCTGCGCAAGCGCTGTTGCAAGCTTCCTAAACGGCTTTACCGATGAAAAGGTGGAGGTAAGGCTCCTTGGCGGAACCCTCTTCATAGAATATGACGAAAAGACGAAGAAGATCTATATGACAGGTCCCGCAACAGAGGTATTCTCGGGTGAGATGGATATCTTTGACTTCCCCGAGGACGAGGATGTGAAAGTCTACGAGTGAGAGATGGCCGTCATTTCCGAGACAAAAAGACTCATCATCCGTGAGATCACGACAGAGAAAAGTGACCTGGATTCGATCTTCGCCTTGTACGAAGACCCCCGGATGACTGAATTTATGGAGCCGCTCTTTCCTTACGAGGAAGAGAGGGAATACGAGAAGAATTATGTCGAGCGTATCTATCCATATTACGGCTACGGCCTCTGGCTCCTGGAAGAAAAAGAAACAAAAGAGATAATAGGCCGCGCGGGGATCGAATACCGCGAGGGCTGCGAAAAAAATGAAGGCGAGCTCGGCTTTCAGGTCAGGTTCGACAGGCAGCGATGCGGCTTTGCCCTTGAAGCCCTTTCAGAGATAGTGAAGCTTGGCTTTGAGCGCTTTTCATTTGATTCACTCCGGGCCCGGATCAGCCCTGAAAATCTGCCTTCGATCGCCCTTGCAAAAAAGCTTGGGCTGAAGCCCACAAACACCTTCGAGAAGGACTCGAAGGGGAACTTTGATGAAATCTACCGTTTGAGAAAGGAGGATTACAGCAATGCAGGATCTGTTTACAAAAAATGACCCTTCCGAAAAATCCTCCGACTATATCTCAAGCGCCGCTGTCACTGAGGAATTCAAGGACGCGATAGAGAGGGTCCGCTCAAAAGCGCGTGAGAGGTCATTATCCTCAGACATCTTTCTTCCGCCCGGCATCGTCCCGCCGGAAAAGATGGACAGGGACGAGCTTCTTTCCTGGGAGGAGCGGATATCTGCGCCAAACCGCGGCATCATCAAGACATCTGACTTTTCGGAGCCCGGGGAGATCTATCTTGAACTCATACACAGGATACGGCGTTATCATCCAAATACTGATATAGAGATAATACAGCGCGCCTACAATTTCGCGAAGAACAACCACGGCGATCAGAAGCGAAAGAGCGGAGAGCCTTATATCATCCATCCTCTCTGCGTCGCGCTCATACTTTCAGACCTTGAGATGGACAAGGAGACGATAGCGGCAGGGCTTCTTCATGATACCGTCGAGGATACGGATGCGACGATAGAGGCAGTGCAAAAATATTTCGGGGATGAGGTCGCGCTGTTGGTCGACGGCGTGACAAAGCTTGGCGAGATCCAGTACGAGCAGGACAAGGTCATCTCTCAGGCAGAGAACCTCCGGAAGATGTTCCTTGCGATGTCAAAGGATATCAGAGTCATTATCATCAAGCTTGCGGACCGCCTTCACAATATGAGGACGCTGAAATACATGACGCCCGAAAAGCAGCGTGAAAAGGCAAGAGAGACGCAGGAGATATATGCGCCCCTTGCGATGCGGCTTGGCATTTCAAAGATGAAGGTGGAGCTTGACGACCTCGCGCTCAAATACCTTGAGCCCAAGGCTTATTACGATCTCGTTGAAGCCATTACTCTCCAGAAGAGGGAGCGGGATACCTATGTCGACTCCCTTGAGGAGGACGTGAAAAAGGCGATCGAAGAGGCAGGGATAGAAGCCGAGGTCAACGGCAGGGCAAAGCACTTCTTTTCGATCTACAAGAAGATGATCAATCAAAACAAGACCCTCGACCAGATCTATGACCTCTTTGCGATAAGGATAATAGTCAAAGACATCAAGGACTGCTATGCGGCCCTTGGCGTCATGCATGAAAAATATACTCCCATCCCGGGGCGCTTCAAGGACTATATCGCGATGCCAAAGCCCAATATGTATCAGTCCCTTCATACGACGCTGATCGGGCCCGACGGCACGCCCTTTGAGATACAGATCAGGACCGAAGAGATGCACCGCACCGCCGAATACGGTGTCGCTGCCCATTGGAAATACAAGGAATCGGGAGAGGGCGCATCGGTCTCGGGCGAGGAGCAAAAGCTCTCATGGCTTAGGCAGATCCTCGAGTGGCAGCAGGACATGAGCGACGACAGGGAGTTCATGAGCTTACTCAAGAGCGACCTCAATCTCTTCTCGGATACCGTATTTTGCTTCACGCCCCAGGGCGAGGTCAGAAACCTTCCCAAGGGCTCGACGCCCATTGATTTTGCTTATGCTGTCCATACCGACGTCGGAAACACCATGATAGGCGCGAAGGTGAACGGCCGCCTCGTTCCGATAGATTATGAGATCGCAAACGGCGACCGTGTCGAGATCCTGAGGAGCAAGAATTCAAAGGGTCCCCACCATGACTGGTTGAACCATGTGAAGTCCACCCAGGCGAAGAACAAGATCAACCAGTGGTTTAGGGCGCTCTATAAAGATGATAATATCGCAAAGGGCAAGGCCTTCCTCCTTGCGGCAGCAAAGCAGAAGAACCTTGACCCTTCCGCGCTTTCAGATACTTCTTATCAAAGGGACATCCTTGACAAATACGGGCAGAAGGACTGGAACCACCTCCTTCAGCAGATAGGCGCGGGCTCGATCAAGGAAAATGCTGTAGTAAACAGGATATACTCGGATTATCTTCATGATCATCCGAAAGATGTCACTGATGATGAGATACTTGAAGAGCACAAGGTCTCTGATGCTACAAGATCCTTCTTAAAGGACCCTCACGCTGGAAAGGGAGGAAAGCACGCGATCATAGTAAACGGCATGGGCGATCTTTCGGTCCGCTTCTCGCGCTGCTGCGATCCCCTGCCCGGAGACGAGATCGTGGGCTTCATCACGAGAGGCCGCGGCGTCACGATACACCGTACCGACTGCGTGAATATAATGAACCTTTCCGCAATGGATCAGGAGCGCCTCATAGACGCGTCCTGGCGCGAAGACATCCTCGAAAGCGGAAAGAACGAGCTTTACAAGGCATCTCTCAAGATCTACGGGAAGAACCGCACAGGCATGTTGGTTGATATATCGCGCGTCTTTACGGAATCAAATATCGATATCCGTATGATGCAGTCGCGCGTCGCAAAAACAGGCACGGCGACGATAGAGGTCTCCTTCGGCGCAAAGAGCACGGAGGAGCTTCGCGCAATATCGGAAAAGCTCCGCTCTGTCGAAGGCGTGATCGATATAGAAAGGACCAGAAGCTGATGAGTGAGATCAAACGGTTCCTTACAGGGCCTCTTCCGACAAATACCTATACGATCAAAAAAGATAATGATAATGTGATCCTCATCGACCCCGGCCCCGGAGCAGAGGGGCTTTTTGATATATTGCTTGAAAGAGGTGAAAGGATAAGGGCGATCCTCATCACCCACGGCCACTCGGATCATGTGGACGGCGTCGCCGGCATCAAAAAAAGAGCGCTTGAGCAAAACGGCGAAAGTATCAAGTGCTATGCTCCGAAGGCTGATGAAAAGACATTTTCGGACTCAGACTGGAATTCCTCCCTTATGATAGTGGGAGAAAAGAAGAACTATGAGAAGGATGTCGATATGTGGCTTTCGGACGGTCAGGAGATAGATTTTGACGGTCTTCTCGTTCGGACCATCGTCACTCCCGGACATACTATAGGCGGTGCATCTTATTATTTTCCCGGGGAGATTGCGCTATTTTCAGGAGATACGCTATTTTCTGGCTCTGTAGGACGTACCGACTTTCCGGGCGGCTCGATGTCGGAGCTGATAAGGTCAGTACAGGAGCGCCTCTTCACGCTTCCGGACACAACGCGAGTCTATCCCGGCCACAATGAAGAGACTACTATAGAAAGAGAGAAGAGGGAGAATCCCTTTTTTTCAGGATGGTTGTCGTAGATTTAAATGATCAAAGCTTTTTTTATGATGTGATGTCTTTGACAGGCGAATTTCTTCCCGGCGAGAAGATCAAAGAAAAGCCCCTGACTTTCGAAGAAAATTCAAAAGACACACTAATATCCGTCATTCTCTCCGGCAATGAAGCCGTCGTATCCTCAAAAGGCCTTGTTGAAAAAGAAAATATCGAAGGCTTTGAAAGGCGGGAAGTAAAAAGCGGGGTAAAGAGGGCCGTTTACCGCATCCTTTCAAAGCAGACAGGGCGTAACCTGCCCTGGGGCACGCTTTCAGGCATCAGGCCCATAAAGCTTATTTCATCATATCTTGAGGAAGGTCTTTCCCCTGAAACAATAGAAAATAAGCTATATCGCGAATATTATATTTCAGAGGAAAAAGCCAAAAAAGGCCTTGAGATAGCATGTCTTGAAAAGGAGCTTCTTGAGAGCGCTGATCTTTCACGCGGCTATTCCCTCTATATCGGTATCCCCTTCTGCCCCTCGGTCTGCCTCTATTGCTCATTTTCTTCATACCCGGTGAAGCGGTATCAGAATGTGACGGGCTCCTTCGTCGAAGCTCTCAAAAAAGAGATAGCTGCGACAGCGGAGCTTTTGAAAGGTCACCCGCTTGATACCGTATATATCGGGGGTGGGACTCCGACCGCATTGTCCGAATATGAGCTTTCAGATATATTTGATGCTCTCTCAAACGATTTCACCTTGTCAGGTGTAAAGGAACTCACGGTCGAAGCCGGGCGCCCCGACTCGATCACAAAGGAAAAGCTTTCGGTCTTGAAGAAATACGGGGTCTCCCGTATCTCAATAAACCCGCAGACCATGAATGATGAGACGCTGAAGCGGATAGGAAGAGCGCACACAGCGGACTCTGTAAGGGAAGCCTTTGAACTGAGCCGGGAAACAGGATTTACCAATATCAACTGTGATATCATAGCGGGACTCCCGGGCGAAGGTGAGATTGAATACCAAAATACCGCAAAAGAGGTCAGGAAGCTCTCGCCTGAAAGCCTTACTGTCCATTGCCTTGCAAGAAAGAGGGCGTCCCGCCTTACGGAGGAATGGGATGAATACAAAGACAGCGCATTCAAAGTGACAGAGAGTGCCCTTTCGGTATTTTACGACCTTTCAAAAGAGCTTTTGATGAGACCATATTATCTCTACCGGCAGAAAAATATCGCGGGAAATCTTGAAAACACGGGCTATTCGAAGGAGGGTGCCTCCTGCCTTTACAATGTCTTGATAATGGAAGAAAAACAACCTATAATTGCACTCGGTGCCGGCGGGGTGAGTAAACTCTTAACCGGAAAAAAGCCTATGAGGCTTTCGAATCCGAAGGACCCCCTTCTCTATATTGAAGGGACAGAAGATATCATCAGAAAAAAGAAGGAAGGATTGGTGCGTACCGGATGGCTTTAAAGAAAAAGCCCGTAAACGGCATGAGGGATATATTGCCGGAGGAAGCGGCACTTCGGGATCATGTGACAGCTGTCATCAAGGAGACATACAGATCGCATGGCTTTACACCCATTGAGACGCCTCTTCTTGAAGAGATAGGAAATCTTTCAAATGACCAGGGCGGAGAGAATGAAAAGCTGATATTCAAAGTATTGAAGCGCGGCGAAAAGCTCGACCTCACGGGAGACGTCAGGGAAGAAGACATAGTAGACTACGGGATGCGATATGACCTTACGGTCCCGCTTTCCCGCTTCTATTCAAACAATGAAAACGACCTTCAAAAGCCCTTCAAGGCGCTTCAGATGGGACCTGTCTTTCGGGCCGACAGGCCGCAGAAGGGGAGATACCGCCAGTTCACGCAGTGCGATATAGATATAATAGGCGAAAAGTCGTACCTTGCGGAATGCGAGCTCATCACAGCGACCACAAAGGCGCTGTCCCGGCTTTCGTTCTCGGACTTCAGGATCGTGATAAACGATAGAAGGCTATTGTCTTCAATGGCGGACTACGCAGGCTTTCCGAAAGAGAGGCAGGGGAAGCTTTTCATCATCCTTGACAAGCTTGACAAGATTGGGCTTGAAGGCGTGAGAGATGAACTCAAAGAAAGCGGCTTTGATGAGACTTCAATAGAAAAATATATATCGCTCTTTGAAGCGCTTGACGGAAAAAATGACATACAGGAGTCACTCTCGATCCTGAAAGAGCGGATGGGTGACTTTTTCCCGGAGGATGCCGCAAGTGACCTTACAAATATAGGTTCGATCGTAATGTCAGATGATGTCAGGGAAGCTGATTTCTCCCTCGTCTTTGATCCGACTCTGGTCCGCGGCATGGGCTATTACACAGGACCCGTCTTTGAGATCAGGATAGCAGAGCTTGACATATCCTGCGGCGGCGGCGGGAGATACGACAATATGGTCGGCCTTTTCGCGGGACACGACACCCCGGCCTGCGGATTTTCTATTGGCTTTGAGAGGATAATCCTCCTTCTTAAAGAAAAGGGCTATGAAATCCCGGGTTCAGGGAAGAAGACAGCGATCCTCCTTGACAAGGGGCTCTCGGCAGATGAGATCAAAAAGGCTTACGGTGAGGCGCGCGCCCTTCGAAGTGAAGGAAATACAGTCCTCATAGAAAGAATGCAGAAAAACAAAAAATTCCAAAAGGAAATGCTTGAAAAGGAAGGCTATTCGGAGGTTATTGAAAAATGGCAGAATCAATGACGGGGCTTAAAAGAAGCTCCCGCTGCACAGCAATAAGTGAAGATGATATCGGGAAAGAACTCACCCTCATGGGCTGGGTCCAGAAGAGAAGGAATCTTGGAGCATTGATCTTCGTTGATCTTCGGGATATCTCGGGGATAGTCCAGATACTCTTTGACGAAGATATATGCGGGCATGAGGTCTTTGAGAAGGCAGGATCTCTTCGAAGCGAATTCGTGATCGCGGTCACGGGCAAGCTTCAAAAAAGAGGCGGCGCTGTAAACAAGGACTTAAAAACCGGCTCACTTGAGCTTGCGGCAACCGCACTTCGCATTCTTTCGGAATCGGAGACCCCTGTCTTTCCTATAGAAGACGATATCAATACAAAAGAGGAGATAAGGCTGAAATATAGAAGCCTTGACCTTCGCCGCCCCGCGATACAAAGGAATCTGATCCTTAGATCAAAGGTAATGCAGTCTGTCCGGTCTTTTTTGACTGACGAAGGGTTCCTTGAGATAGAGACCCCGATGCTCACAAAGTCGACGCCCGAGGGAGCGCGCGACTATCTTGTACCTTCCCGCGTACATCCCGGCGAATTCTATGCCCTGCCCCAGAGCCCGCAGCTTTTCAAGCAGCTTCTCATGGTCTCGGGCTATGACAGGTATTTCCAGATCGCGAGGTGCTTCCGTGACGAGGACTTGAGAGCTGACCGTCAGCCTGAATTTACGCAGATAGATATGGAGCTGTCCTTCGTCGATGTCGATGATGTCCTTGATGTGAATGAAAGGCTCCTTCAAAAAGTATTCAAAGAGGCGATAGGCCTTGAGATCGAACTCCCTCTTCAGAGGATGACCTGGGACAGCGCAATGGAGCGGTACGGATCCGACAAGCCCGATACGAGATTTTCGATGGAGCTCATACGCTTGAGTGAAACGGTTGCTGACTCCGGCTTTTCGGTTTTTTCTGATGCCGTAAAAAATAATGGGGGAGTATACGCGATAAACGTAAAAGGGCAGGGCGATATGCCAAGAAAGCGCCTCGACAAGCTGACAGAGGATGCAAAGGGCCTCGGGGCAGCAGGGCTTGCCTATATTCAGCTGAAAAGCGACGGGAATCGCAAGGCATCCTTTGAGAAATTCTTAAAAGACGGCGAACTTGATTCAATAATCAACAAGTGCCAAGGCGAAACCGGCGATCTCATCCTGATAGTCTCGGGAACACTCAAGATATCAAGAGAGGTGCTCGGACAGCTTCGCGTAAACCTTGCAAAAGAGCTTGGACTCATAGATGAATCAAAATACAACTTCCTTTGGGTAGTGGATTTCCCCATGTTTGAGTGGTCGGATACCGAAAACCGCTACATGGCGATGCATCATCCCTTCACTATGCCGTATGAAGAGGACCTTCATCTCCTTTCAGATAAGGAAGCTCTTGGGAAGGTAAGGTCAAAGGCCTATGATATAGTCTTGAACGGCACGGAGCTTGGCGGAGGCTCGATAAGGATCCATCGCTCTGACATTCAGGAAAAGATGTTTGAAGCCCTCGGGCTTTCGCTTGATGAAGCAAATGAGAGATTCGGCTTCCTCCTCACAGCCTTCAAATACGGGGTTCCGCCCCATGCAGGGCTTGCTTACGGGCTTGATCGGATGATAATGCTGATGGCAAAAGCCCAGTCCATAAGAGATGTCATAGCCTTCCCGAAGGTGAAGGACGCAAGCGACCTCATGTGCGACGCCCCGTCAGTTGTTGACAAAAAGCAGCTTGATGAGCTTTTCATAAGTACGATCCCGGAAGAAAATAATGAAGGAAAAGGGGAGTGATCGAATGAAGAAATATTTGCGTACTTTTTCTATAGCGCTCGCGAGCGTGTTCTTGCTTTCCTTTGCACAAAACGCAAGTGCAGCGGAAACCGCAGCAGGGACAAAGGCGGAGACTGATGCAAAGACAGAGACAAAGACAGAGACTGATACCGATACAGAAACAGAGTCAGTCCCCATCTACAGGCGCTATAATCCCGGAAACGGGGAGCATTTCTATACCACAAACAAGTCTGAAGCCGATACACTCGTGACTGTCTACGGCTGGAATGATGAAGGGATAGGCTGGTATGCCCCGAAAACTGCTTCTGACCGCGGAAATCCTGTTTACAGGTTCTATAATCCGACACTCGGCGTTCACCGTTATACCGCGGACAAGACCGAGAGAGAAGCGCTCCTCTACTACGGCTGGAATGCGGAAGGAATACTGTGCTATTCAATGAAAAAGGGCGGGATACCGGTCTACCGACTGATGAACCCGAACAATCAGCAGGAGAATTATACTCTTTATCCTGCGGAAGCCGTAATGAACATAAGGGCGGGCTGGTTTAATATGCCCTATACCTTCTATGCTGCCAAAAATGATGATTAAGAGAGGACCAAATAATGCTTGATATCAAATTCGTCCGCGAAAACCCGGACATTGTAAAGGAAAATATCAAAAAGAAGTTTGAAGATCACAAGCTCCCCATGGTGGATGAGGTAATAGAGCTTGACAAAGAGGTACGCGCTGCCCAGCAGGAGGGCGATGAGATAAGGGCGAAGAGGAATACCCTTTCAAAGCAGATAGGCGCCCTCATGAAGGAAGGAAAAAAGGAAGAGGCTGAAAGCGTAAAGGCGCAGGTCAACGCGAACGCGAAGAGGCTTCAGGAGCTTGAAGAGAAGGAAAATGAGCTTCGCACAAAAATAAGGAAGATAATGCTCCTTATCCCGAACATCATCGACCCCTCTGTTCCTATAGGAAAGGACGACTCAGAGAATGTCGAAGTTGAGCGCTTCGGAGAGCCTGTCGTTCCTGACTTTGAGATCCCTTATCATACGCAGATAATGGAGCGCTTCGACGGCATCGACCTTGAAGCGGCAGGAGCAGTGGCAGGGAACGGATTTTATTATCTTTCGGGGGATATAGCAAGGCTTCACTCGGCCTGCCTTTCATATGGAAGGGATTTTATGATAGGCAGGGGCTTCACATACGTGATACCGCCCTTCATGATAAGGTCCCGCGTTGTGGACGGTGTCATGTCCTTTGACGAGATGGATGCCATGATGTACAAGATCGAGGGTGAGGACCTTTATCTGATAGGAACAAGCGAGCACTCTATGATCGGCCGTTTCATCGACGCGACGATAGACGAAGCAAAGCTTCCGCTCACGCTCACATCCTATTCTCCGTGCTTTCGGAAGGAGAAGGGGGCTCACGGCATAGAGGAGCGCGGTGTTTATAGGATCCACCAGTTTGAAAAGCAGGAGATGATCGTAGTTTGCAAGCCTGAGGAATCAATGGACTGGTACAATAAGCTCTGGAAGAATACGGTCGACTATTTCCGCTCCCTCGATATCCCGGTAAGAACCCTTGAATGCTGCTCCGGCGACCTTGCGGATCTCAAAGTCAAGTCCTGCGATGTCGAGGCCTGGAGCCCTAGACAGAAGAAATATTTCGAGGTCGGCTCCTGCTCAAATCTTTCGGACGCGCAGGCGCGCAGGCTTAATATCAAGGTAAAGGGCGCAGACGGGAACAAATATCTCGCTCATACATTGAACAACACCTGCGTCGCACCGCCGAGGATGCTGATCGCCTTCCTTGAGAACAATCTCAACGCCGACGGCTCCGTAAACATCCCGAAAGCCCTTCAGCCCTATATGGGAGGAATGGAGAAGATGGTGCCCAAGCGCTGAAAAAGTAGACAAAACACTTATATGGTATGTTGAATCACGAACCACCCTACATCTTGTGCGGGGTGGTTTTTCTATGTACAACAAAAGATACAAAAAAGTTTTCATTGAAAGGGGTTTCTTCCATAAAAAGTGTCTTGCTTTTTTCTATGTATTGGAATAAGATTGCTTTCGTATGTAGTATCCGTAAGTAGGCGAAGTCTGCCAGCTTTTCCTCGGGCTCCGGCCGAGGTCAGGAAGCCTGAGAACAAAAGATTTGCAGTCGACCCCATTTCGGATGCGACCGGGTTCGAAATTTATAGAGAACCCGAAAAGGTTTACACTTTTTGTTACAAGTTTTATTAAGAAAGGAGAATGCTTAATGAACAAGTTAGGCACAAAGCTTGGTGCGATAGCGATGTCAGCTGTAATGGCTCTCTCATTCGCACCCAGCGCAGCGATCACTTCGCTTGCTGCAGGCGGAGATGATCTCACAGATGCCACGCAGGAGTTGTCTACACCGGTTTACCGCCTGTACAACCCTAACAGTGGCGAGCACTTATTCACAACAAATGAAAATGAGTGCGACAGCCTTGATAAGAATGGCTGGGATTATGAGACGATTGCATGGTATGCACCTTCAACAGGTGATCCGGTCTTCAGACTTTACAATCCCAATCATCCTCTTGGTGATCATCACTACACATCAAGTGAAGAAGAGAGAGACAACCTGATTAAACAGGGCTGGAAACTTGACGCTACTGCATTCAACACAGTAGCAGAGGGTGAGCTTCTCGGAGCTCCGGTTTATTCACTTTACAATCCCAATGCTTATGATCTCGGGATGGCTACACATCACCTCACACTCAGCGAGGAAGAGGCAGATGGTCTTGAACTGCTTGGCTGGACAAATGAAGGCCCTAAGTTCTATGAGTATGCTGAGGATCTTGATCCCGAAGTAGAGGAGCTTACTGTTAGCATCGACAATACCACACCCAAGGTTGGCGATACGCTGATAGCGACGGTGACTGGAGCAGCAGCTGCTTCCTATGAGTGGGCAGTATCTGTTGACGGTGAAGATTGGGAAGTAGTTGAAACAGAAGATGATGACACATTTGCTGTAACTCCTGATCTCGTTGGAATGTATGTAAAGGTAACTGTTACTGCTGAAGATGAAGAGACAGCTTCTGAC
>CACYBK010000084.1 GCA_902772635.1 uncultured Lachnospiraceae bacterium
GCGGTGGCATCGCTGACCGAAAACAACGCAGCAGCAAGTAATTCTGGCAAGCAGAAAGTGTATAGCTAATTGTAAAGTGCCACACTATGGACGTGGGATTTCTTCCCAAGCGAAACCGGTTCTATTCCGCAGTGATCGATTCTTCGAACCTCCCCTCCGGTAAGTCTTACGAGCAGCTCCCCAATCTCGTGATCATTATGATCCTGTCCTATGATCCCTTTGGTGCAGGCGATCTGTACTATGAGGCAGGAACGCAGTTAAGAACCCATCCAAAGCTTCCTTATGAGGACGGGATCCGCCGGATCTATCTCTATGCGGACGGTGAATGCAACCTTAATGGAGCCGCTGGTGAAAAGTTAAAATCTATGGTACGATACATACGGTATTCGGATAAGGAGCATGTCGTCGATGAAGCCACAGCCGAGCTGGACACGATAGTCCGGGAGGCCCGCACCAATGAGGAGGTCAGTATGGTCTACTTAAGAACCTTGGAACGCGAACGTGAGCTTAAAGAAGAAGGGCGAGAGGAAGGGCGCGCGGAAGGGCGCGCGGAAGGGGCTCGTGTGACCGAATCCCGTTATAAGCCAATCTTAAAGCAGAAGGACGATTTGATCGAACAAAAAAATACTGAGATCACCAGGCTCAAAGCTCTTCTTGCAGCACACGATATCAAGGAAGCCTGATAATGAGGAGACAGGGGATGATCCCCTGTCTCCTTTTGCATCTGTCACGCATTTACGACCTTCCCGGTATATAGCTGATAATAACGCCCCTTCTTTTCCATGAGATCCTCGTGGCTTCCGCGCTCTATGATCTTTCCGGCGTCGAGGACCATGATGCAGTCAGCATTCCTTATCGTGGAGAGGCGGTGCGCGATGACAAAGGTGGTCCTGCCCTTCATGAGGGAGTCCATGCCTTCCTGCACCAGGCGCTCCGTGTGGGTATCGATGGACGATGTCGCTTCGTCGAGGATCAGGACCGGCGGATCCGCGATCGCGGCCCGGGCTATTGAAAGGAGCTGCCGCTGCCCTTGCGAGAGATTTCCGCCGTCGCCTGTCAGCACGGTATTGTAGCCGTCCGAGAGCTTCTTGATGAAGCCGTGGGCGTTTGCGAGCTTCGCGGCTGCGACCACTTCCTCGTGAGTCGCGTCCTCCTTGCCGAACTTGATATTCTCCTCCACCGTGCCCGTGAAGAGATGGGTGTCCTGAAGCACCATCCCGAGGGAATGGCGGAGGTCGTCTTTCTTTATCTTGTTGATGTTGATGCCGTCGTAGCGTATCCTGCCGTCGGAAACATCATAGAACCGGCTTATCAGATTGATAATGGTTGTCTTGCCCGCGCCGGTCGCGCCGACGAAGGCTATCTTCTGTCCCGGATAGGCGTAAATATCTATGTCGTGAAGGACCTCCTTCTCCGGGACATAGGAGAACTTCACATCAGAAAACTCCACTGAGCCTGTAAGGGGCTTGTAATCCGTGGTATCGGTCGCCTTGTGATAATGCTTCCACGCCCACTCGCCGGTGCGCTCCTTTGATTCGACGATATTGCCATTCGCGTCCTTCTTTGAATTTACGAGCATTACATAGCCTTCGTCGACCTCGGGCTCCTGGTCGAGAAGCTCGAATATCCTCTTTCCGCCGGCCATGGCCATGACGATGAAGTTGAGCTGCTGGGAGACCTGGGCTATCGGCATATTGAAGGAGCGGTTCAGCGCGAGGAAGGACGCAAGCTTTCCGACCGTGAGCGGATTCGCGCCGACGCCAAAGAGCGCCAGCATGCCGCCGAAGACCGCCAGCACCACATAAGAGAGGTTTCCTATCTGGGCATTCACGGGCGCGAGGGCGTTTGCGTACCTGTTCGCCTTGTTTGAAGCGTCGCAGAGGTCGTCATTGAGCTTCCTGAACTTCTCCGTGGTCTCTGCCTCGTGATTGAAGACCTTTACCACCTTCTGGCCGTTCATGGTCTCCTCTATCTCGGCATTGACCTTTCCTATTGCTACCTGCTGCTTCGCAAAATTCGCCCCGGAGCGCTTCGCGAGCGCCGCTGTCGCAAAGAGCGTGAAGACGGTCATGCCGATCGTGACGAGCGCGAGCCTCCAGTCCAAAGAAAACATGGAGATCAGCACCATGGTCACCATAAATGCGGAATTGATGATCTGCGGGATGGACTGGCTTATCATCTGGCGCAGGGTGTCGATGTCGTTCGTATAGACGGACATGATGTCGCCGTGCTTGTTTGTATCGAAATAAGAGATCGGGAGCTTCTCCATCTTTGTAAAGAGGCGGCTCCTGAAGTCCTTCAGCGTCCCCTGTGTCACATAGACCATGAGAAGGTTCATGAAGTAGGTCGAGGCGATACCTATAGCATAATAGATCGCGACCCGAAGGATCGCGCCGGCAAGAGGGCCGAAGTCCGTGGAGCCCGTCGCGAGCATGGGCAGTATATAGGCGTCGATCAGGGTCTGCGTGAAGAGCATTCCCTGGATGGATGCGAGGACGCTTGTTATTATCGCTGCTACTACGATGATGAGGTGGATGGGGTAGTGGCGGAAGAGATATTTCATTATCCTCCCGAGAACCGGCATTGCTGCCTTTCTGTCTTCCTTTGTGGCGCGCTGCCGTGCCTGAGGTCCTCTCGGCATCAGTCCTCACCTCCTTCCGTTGATTTGTCAAAGTCGCCGGAGCCCTCGCCCGTCTGGGCTTCAAAGAGCTCGCGGTACATCTCGGAGCTCTTCAAGAGCTCGTCGTGCGTTCCTATGTTTTGTATGTCTCCGTCCTCCATGACGATAATGCGGTCGCAGTCCTTCACTGAAGATATTCGCTGTGCGATGATGAATTTTGTGGTGTCGGGTATCTCTTCCCTGAATGCCCTCTGGATCTTCGCGTCGGTATTGGTGTCGCAGGCAGAGGTGGAATCGTCAAGGATGAGCACCTTCGGATGCTTCATGAGCGCCCGCGCGATACAGAGCCTCTGGCGCTGGCCGCCGGAGACGTTGGTCCCGCCCTGTTCTATCATGGTATTGTAGCCGTCGGGGAACTTTCGTATGAAGTCATCAGCGCAGGCCAGTTTGCAGGCCTTCTCGCATTCTTCTTCGGATCCTTCTTTATTGCCCCAGCGAAGGTTCTCATAGATCGTTCCCGAGAATAATACATTTTTCTGGAGCACTACAGAGACCGAGTCGCGGAGCGTCTTGACATCATATTCCCTGACATCGCGCCCGCCGACCTTTACTGAACCGGAGCTTACGTCATAGAGCCTTGAGAGAAGGTTCACGAGCGAGGTCTTGCCGGAACCTGTGGGCCCGATTATCCCTATGGTCTCGCCGGAGCGGACAGAAAGGTCGATGTCCTTAAGAACCGGCTCCTCAGAATTCTCATAATACTTGAAATCCACATGCGAAAACTCGACAGAGCCGTCCGGAACCTCCATTACGGGGTTTTCGGGGTTTTTGATATCGGGCTCTTCATCAAGGACCTCTCTGATACGGGTCGCGGCGGGTGCTGACATCATTATCATTACTATCATCATAGCCAGCATCAGGAGCGACATCAGGATATTCATGCAGTAGGTAAGCATGGACATGAGGTTTCCTGTGGTGAGTTCACTCTGGCCGGTTTCGACGATGATATGGGCACCGAACCACGAGATCGCGAGGATCGAGCCCTGGACCGCCAACATCATGATGGGCGCCGCGACGACCATCATCTTCTCGGCCTTTACGAACATCTTGTAGAGATTGGAATTTGCGATATCAAATTTTTTCGTCTCGAAATCCTCTTTTACAAAGGCTTTCACGACACGGATGCCGGAGACATTTTCTTCGACCGACTCATTCAAAGCGTCGTATTTCTTGAAGACCTGGGAGAAGACCTTGTAGGAGCGGCCTGCCATTATCAAGATAACAACGGCAAGAACGCCGATCGCCACGATATAGACCATCGAGAGCTTCGGCGAGATCGAAAGCGTCATGATGAGCGCCACGATAAGTGCGGCCGGAGCGCGGGCACCCAAGCGGATTATCATCTGAAACGCGTTCTGAAGGTTCGTGACATCGGTCGTGAGCCTCGTGATGAGGGAGGCCGACGAGAAATGATCGATGTTCTTGAAGGAGTAGGTCTGGATCTTTTCAAACATGGCCTGACGAAGATTTTTCGCGAAGCCGGTTGATGCCGACGCGCCGAAGTGCGCGCCCATCACTCCTGTGAAAAGTCCTGCCACGGCGCATATCACCATGAAAAGGCCAGTGCGTACTATGATGTTGAAATTCCCCGCCATTATGCCCTGGTCGATGATAGTCGCCATGAGCAGCGGTATCAGCATCTCGACGACCACCTCCCCGAGCATGAAGAGGGGCGTCAAGATCGTGTCCTTCTTGTATTGTCCTATATGTTTTGCAAGTGCCTTTATTGTTTCCATTCTTTCCTCCGGGTGCGGACAAAGGGACGTTTCCCTTGTCCGGAAATTTGCGTAATCTAAGTTAATATAGCATAAATAAGGCTGGTCGGACAAGGGGACGTGTCCCTTGTCCGGGATGTTATCGAATAGCCCCGATTACAGATTTTGATATCCCCGTTACCCGGCTGATCTGTCGAACGGGAATCCCCTTTGCACGTAATGCTGATACAAACTTTGCCCGATCCTCCTTTGAAAGTTCCCGATACTCTCTCGCAGTGCTGCATCCTGACATTTTTTTTGCCATCTCATAAACCTCCTTATCGGTCACCACGGTTTTTGGAAGAATAATTGCCTGTTCTTCATCAGATGAAAGCTCCTGTTCAAGCAATGTGTATAGAGAAGCTTTATCCGGAAACAAACTGATTATCTCTTCTGTATCCGTGATGGAACTTTCCATTCCGTAAAATTCAGAGATACTGCTCCACCGGTAATCCATTGGCTTTGCCACTATCTTTGCCTCAACCGGATTGTATACAATATACTTAAGCACATTAATGAGGTACGCTTCGTTGTCAACGGGTGCACTGAAATACCTGTTCTGGAAAAGGTGGCCGCTCCTCTCATACTTCAGATTAAAATAATGCGAATAAGACAGGAGTATCTTTTGCATAATATCGCCGGGCAGGCCATCCCGGATTCGGATCAAAAGATGCGCGTGATTGCTCATCAGGCAAAATGCCAGCACCTTAAAATCGCATTCATTTTTGTACTTTGAAATGAGATGTAAAAAGTATAAATCATCATCGTCATCAACAAAAAGCATCTCTTTATTGATTCCCCGGACAACGACATGATAGACACCGGAAACACCGGCTTTCCTAGAAAATCGTGGCATAGAAGACCTCCGTTTAGAAAAGAAAATAGAATTGATATTGAATTTTTTGAAATGAAAAAGCGACCAACGAATCGTTCGTTATGTACGAATGATAATACATTACCAAAAGGTCTTCAAGCCCTTTTTTCCGGACAAGGGGACGTTTCCCTTGTCCGAAAAAGGGGATGGGATAAGGCATAAAAAAGGACCGGAAATGACTCCGGCCTTTTTTGTACTGTTTTTAAAAACCGGACAAGGGACACGTCCCTTTGTCCGATTAGCCTCTTCCCTTGAATTCATCCATCCAGCGGAATGTCCCGGTTTTTTTAACATTATCTCCATAGATAGTTCTAAAATCATCCTTCATGGAGATGACATGGAAGCCTAAGCCTTCCCATTTTGCCCTAAGTTCCTGGGCCTTCACAGGATCCCCGTAATCACGAATGTCATCATCCGCAATAAGCATGAATGCCGCGCTCCTATACGGGTTGTTTGTAATCGTGTACATATGCATACTTTGGTCGCCGCTACTGTTGCCGAAGGAAAGCACAGGCTGACCACCGATCTCTTCCACAATGTGGGACACTTTGTTCATTTTCTCGTTTTTTTCGAAAACCCGATCCGTTCGGATCACCTGGTCTTCGGGAGTCATCTGATAGGAGAGCCCCGGTTTTTCGTTCTGTCCGCTGGCATCATACCCCACATCCGTGCCGATGATCTGTCTGTCCGGAATATCCAGATAGTTTTTCAGCAGCACACGACAGGTATCACGATCACTGCCGCTGCATACATAGACAGTAAAGTCATTCTCCTGCAGGTATTCGACCACCTCCACCATAGGCTTGAAGAAGGAATCCCTGTACAGCATACCTGAGAAGCCATCCGCATCCTTCATCAGCACCTCTGACACATAGTCGTCAAATTGCTGTCGGGTCATTCCCTCAAATACCTTCGCATATTCCTTTCTATGAGCGTCTATCATCTCTGACGTATAGGTATTGGTCAGCCCGACATCCCGGATCTCCTCCGCCAGCCGGATCTGTTCATTGCTCGGCTGAAAGTCCGAATCCTTTAGCACACGCCATTCATATAGATAACAGACAAAATAGGTCGGATAAAGCTCGGCAACAAGTGTTCCGTCCATATCAAACGTAGCAATCCGATCCTCCACCGGGATAAAGTCCTTCGATTTTTCATCCGTGACGCTCTCCACGTATTCCTGAAGTGTCAGCAGCGCCGGTGCCTCCTGATTCCAATCCTCAAATACCGCATCTCCCCCATACGCTGTTTTGGTATTCAAAGAACAGCCGCTGAGGCTTCCGATCATAACAACGATCGCCAAAACAATCGAGCATATCTTTCGCATACTAAGTATCCTCCTTTTGTCCTCCTCATACATACGGAACACAGGCCTCTACATGAATACCGTCCGCTTCGTATTCCTCTTTCAGTAATTGCCCGTATTGCCGGATCCAGGAAAGCTTCCCACTCTCGGTATAGGGAATCACCTCCACAAGATGTATACAGCTTCCTTCCAAAAGCTTCTGAATCGCATCAAAAACCTGCTGTTTCCCTTCTCCTGTCTTTGCGGAAAACCTGACATTTTGATCCGCACGGGGATCCCGGAGCACCTCCCCTGGCGGAAGAATATCAAATATATTCCATATTGTCAAAATCGGTTTCCCGGAAATATGAAGCTCCGACAAGGTTTCATAGACAACCTTCATTTGGAGATCCCTGTCCGGATTGGATGCATCCACCACATGAACCAGCATATCAGCATATCGCGCTTCTTCCAAAGTACTGCGGAAGGCATCCACCAGATGATGCGGCAATTTGAGAATGAATCCCACTGTATCCGTCATCAATATTTCCTGTCCCATTTCCAGCCTGACGATATGTCGCAAGTGGCTGGATTGGAGCTGGTGGAATA
>CACYBK010000085.1 GCA_902772635.1 uncultured Lachnospiraceae bacterium
CTACGCAAAAAGGGATATCAGCAGCTTTGCCAATATCCCTATTCATAGCCATCATTCGATGGTATCCATATTCACTTTTATATCCGGTATCATTATCCATATATTACTCTGCCATCATTTCTGATATTGCCGGAAAACTCATCCACATCCATCAGGAGTGCTCCAAAACCACCTTCCACCCGTCCAGAGTCCTCTCTTTCGAATCAAAATTCGCACCGATTTTGATGAGTTTCCTCCTGTCGGCGGCATAGGGCTTCGCGTAGCCATTATCCTCTATCTGCTTCATCGCTTCATCTGCCGTAGAATCCCTCTTGAATTCAAACAGGTAAACATAATCATCTGTCTCCACGATGCAGTCAGCCCGTCCCTTTGCGCTGTGAACCTCCGTCATCGTATATTGCCCGAGCAGCATGAAGACTATATATACGACATTCTGGAAATTCTGCTCTATTATTTTTTCGTCGTTTGGATATGGAAGTCTCGCAAAAAGTGCCGTGAAGCGGTCTTTGAGGCTGTCGGTCCTCCCCTTTTCTATTTCCATACCGAAAGACCTTATGTCCAACGGATCATGGCTTTCTTCATCATGAAGATATGTGGGAGCCAGACTGTTCAAAAAGCCGTATCTGACTTCATCATTGGGGTAATCCAGCTGATAGCTCATATATTTTTTGTCATAATCCTTGATGGTCAGGTAACCCGTCTGATAAAAGAGCGGGATCGGATTTGGATTATCGTAGCGGTAATCCGTCAGGACATTTGCGTTCGCGTACAGTTCGCCTTCCGTGATCTGCTTCGCGTCAAAACCGGATTCCTTGAGCTTGTCGATCAAAAATGTAGGCGTGCCGGTTGAAAACCAATACATGCCAAATTCCTTTTTATCAAACGCATTGAGCAGACTGAAAGGATTGTATACTCCGTCGCAGTTTTGGTGAAAATGATAGCCGTCATACATTTTCTTCAGTTCGGCAAGGCATTCGCTCTTTGTGATCTGATTGTTTGCGGCCATTGCCTCTATCTCCGGATCAAAATCAGCCTTTAGCTCCGTTTCCGTAATCCCGCATATGCCTGAATACCTGTGATCCAGAGAAATATCATTCAGCTGGTTCAGGTCACTGAAGATGCTTACCTTGCTGAATTTCGTCACGCCAGTGATAAATACGAACTTCAGATAATGGTCATAGCTCTTCAGTGTGCTGAAAAAACCCTTGAACACTGCCTTGTTGTGTTCGACCATTGTCTTGTCGGCGCCCTCGAGCAGCGGCTTGTCGTACTCATCAACGAGCACTACCGCACGCTTTCCGGTGGTCTCCACGGCCTTCTCTATGACATATCTGAAGCGCTCCTCAAGCGGCCTGTCTGCCATTAGGTCTCCGTATAACGCTTCCCATGACCTGATATGCTCGTCCAGTACCTCTTCGAGCGCACTATCTTCCTTGAAATTCTTTTTGTTGAAATCTATATAAAAAACAGGATATTTCTGCCAGGCGTCATTATTATCCTTCTCAAGCTCGGCAATCCTCAGCCCCTCAAACAGCTCCTTCTTCCCCTCAAAGTAAGCCTTCAGCGTGGACAAAAACAGGCTCTTCCCAAACCGCCTCGGGCGGCTAAGGAAATAGGGCACTCCGCTTTGAGCAAGATTGTAGACATATTCCGTCTTGTCCACATAAAGAAATCCTTCCTTCCTGATCTTTTCAAAATCTTGTATCCCTATAGGCAGTTTTCTCACCATTTATTTTTCTCCCTGCATAACCCCTTTACGCAAATACCCTTTCGCTCCATCAAGCGCATCTACTCCGCCACCTTCCACCCGTCCAGAGTCCTCTCTTTCGAATCAAAATTCGCACCGATTTTGAT
Organism: uncultured Lachnospiraceae bacterium; assembly: GCA_902772635.1. Classification (GTDB taxonomy): domain Bacteria; phylum Bacillota; class Clostridia; order Lachnospirales; family Lachnospiraceae; genus RUG306. Next base: position 1,855 of record CACYBK010000085.1, read on the forward strand.
GAGTTTCCTCCTGTCCGCGGCATAAGGCTTCACGTAGCCATTATCCTCTATCTGCTTCATTGCTTCATCTGCCGTAGAGTCCCTTTTGAATTCAAATATATAGACATAATCATCGGTCTCCACGATGCAGTCCGCCCGCCCCTTTGCGCTGTGGACCTCCGTCATCGTATATTGCCCGAGCAGCATGAAGACTATATATACGACATTCTGGAAATTCTGCTCCACTATCTTCTCGTCATTTGGATAAGGGAGTCTCGCAAAAAGAGCCGTAAAGCGGTCTTTGAGGCTGTCGGTTTCCGCATTTCTTATATCCTTTACAAAACTCCTTACATCAAGCGGCCGCGATGTCTTTTCTGCGCAAAGATAATACGGTGCCAGGCTCTTTAAAAATCCGTAACGGACCTCCTCATTGGGATAACCCAACGCATAGCTTCTAAATTCAGCGTCATACCCTCTGATCGTCAGATATCCGGTCTGGTAAAAAAGCGGTACCGGATCCTCATTGTCGATCCGATAGTCGGTAAGCGAGGACTCTTCTTCATAATAATCATCTGTCGTAAACTGCTTCGCATCAAAACCGGATTCCTTGAGCTTGTCTATCAAAAATGTGGGCGTGCCGGTTGAAAACCAGTACATGCCGAATTCCTTTTCAATCAGGGCACTGAGTAAGCTGAACGGATTGTAAACTCCCTCCGCGCCCTGGTGAAAATGATATCCGTCATACATCTTTTTTAGATTTGAAAGGCACTCATCCTCACTAATTCCCCGGGCTTTTGCCATGGCACGGATCTCGGGCGCAAAATTCTCTTTGAGTTCTGTTTCCGTAATCCCACAAATCTGTGAATAATCAGCCGAGAGAGATATGTCCCTGAGCTGGTTCAGGTCACTGAAAATGCTTACCTTGCTGAATTTCGTCACGCCTGTGATAAATACGAATTTCAGATAATGGTCATAGCTTTTCAGTGTACTGAAAAAACCCTTGAACACAGCCTTGTTGTGTTCGACCATTGCCTTGTCGGCGCCCTCGAGCAGCGGCTTGTCGTACTCATCAACGAGCACTACCGCGCGCTTTCCGGTGGTCTCCACGGCTTTCTCTATGACATATCTGAAGCGCTCCTCAAGCGGCCTGTCTGCCATTAGGTCTCCGTATAACGCTTCCCATGACCTGATATGCTCATCCAGTACCTCTTCAAGCGCACTATCTTCCTTGAAATTCTTTTTGTTGAAATCTATATAAAAAACAGGATATTTCTGCCAGGCGTCATTATTCTCCTTCTCAAGCTCGGCAATCCTAAGCCCCTCAAACAGCTCCTTCTTTCCCTCAAAGTAAGCCTTCAGCGTGGACAAAAACAGGCTCTTCCCAAACCGTCTCGGGCGGCTAAGGAAATCGGGAATTCCGCTTTTAGCAAGATTGTAGACATATTCCGTCTTGTCTACATAAAGAAATCCTTCCTTCCTGATCTTTTCAAAATCCTGTATCCCTATCGGGAGTTTTCTTTCAATCCTACCCACTATAGCTCCTATCCGGGGGAAGCCCCCTTTGTTCGAGGTTTTCTATCGATCCACCCACTCATGCTCCTTTACGGATCATCTGAAGAACTTCGCTACGTCAACAACGCCTTTGGCGAATTATCATTCTGTTTCATCAAAGAGATATCCTGTTTTTCGATCTTCTCCGAAACGTAGGGATTGTCATATCCACCGCGGACCATATCCTTCTTTTCCTTCCGGAGATTTTGAAGCATAGACAACGCCTTTTCTTTTGTGACAAGTCCCTGCTGCCACGCTTTTACGGACATTACTATCGAATACGAATACAATTGCAATATCGCGTATTCTATGGCCTCTCTTATCTTTTTATCCTCATTTTTTTCACCAACCAGATACACGGCCTTCATTGCGGACAAGGCTGCATCTATATATCTGCCCGGTTCCTGAGTCTTTGACAATGAAGCCTCCGTATCATCATAGAAGTAGAGGACCTCCTTGACATTTGCGATCGATCCCGCCGTCAAAAAGACATGCGTCAGGAAATCCATATCCTCCAAAACGTATGCATTTCTGAATAGGATCTTTTCTCTTTGCAAAAACTCCCTCTTGAACAGCTTGGTGACAATGTACCCGCCTGAAGCTATCAGTCTTGACCTTTTTTCGGGCGTGAGTTCACCGCAAAGATCATCGGAAGTAAAGACTATGGCCCTGTCCGTGCTCTTCTGGTAGAATCCGCAGTCCACCACATCAAAGCCGCCCTCCTTTGCCCGCAGATAAAGCTTCTCATACATACTTGACGAGACATAATCATCTGAATCGAGGAAGCCTATATATTCCCCCTCCGCGTAAGAAAGCCCTATATTCCTTGAATCTCCCGGCCCGCTGTTTTTCTCCTTCAAAATGACCTTCAGCCTGTCCGGATATTGTTGATCCAATTCAACCAATATCTGCGGCGTCGGATCAGTAGATGCATCATCCACAATTATTATCTCTATATCATCGAGGCTCTGCTGAAGGAGCGTCCCTATGGCCCGCCCTATAACATCCTTTCCGTTATAAACCGGTATTATCACGCTTACTTTTTTCAATTTTCCTGACTTCCTGCGAATATCGGGTCAAAGCCCGTCATACTTTGATCTTTGCCAACCGCTCTCTTGCTTTTTCATACTGTCCGCATCGGCTGTAATGATCTTTGGCTTCGCCGATACGTCCCTGCACCTCTCTGATCACGCCCGCATTGTAATATGCCTTGTATGAATTAACGCCCTCCACCTTTGAGGCGGGACATCGCGTTGCCTGCAAAAACAGATCTACCGCCTCATCAAATCTGGCATTATTCATATATATCAGCCCGAGCACAAAAAGATAATCCGCATCCGACTTGAAATATTCATATACACCGCCAAGCTCAAGCGCCTTTTCCTTTTGACCGGAATTCAACAATGCATAACCGTATGAGGCCACCGCATCCTTTACAAACTCAAGCCTCTCATCAAGATCGATGGACAGTGTCTTTGAAAAAAAATCTGCCGCCCCTTCGTAATCTCCGATGTAATACAAACTCTTTCCGACCTGATACAAAAGATAGGCCCGCTTAAACGGATCCTTTTCCGTATCAAGTTCGACTTTCAAAAGCTTGATATTTCTGTTTGCTTTTTTCTTTCTTTCGTTCTCCGACAGAGCATAGCCGGTATGTCTGACCACAAGCGGGGCATCAAAAAGATCCCCGTTTTGAGCCGAAGCTCCATTATCCTTCCTTTCAAGCTGTTCGTGTATCCTTCCCTCATATCTGTAATACTTTGGCGAAAAGATCCTTGAAATATATTCATCCGCCGTGGATGTCTCGCCCCCGTAGTCAATGATATTCCGCTGAACGAGCCTTCCGACCGCCTTTGGATCCTTTCTGTATACAGCCTCTATTGCCTCAATATCACATTCTATGATCTCCTCATCGGAATCGATCATGACGATGATATCATCCGACACCTTGTCGCAGCAAAAATTCCTGGCTGCCGAAAAATCATCTATCCATTCGAAATCGTATACATTTTTTGTATACCCGTAAGCCACCTCTTTGCTGTCATCCATAGACCCGGTATCAACAACAACGATATCAGCCTCCGGTCCGAACCGTCTGATGGCCTCGAGACATTTTTTCAGATTGTCTCTCTCATTTTTTGTGATAATACAAAATGTCATATAGCTTCAAACATCGCAATTCTGTATCATTATCGGCTTGCCTGTTTCTTTGTAAAGCCACACCACGCTGCTTTGATCGCCATAATAAGCATCACTTATTGCTATGGCTCTGTCCAGTTCGGGCGAGTCATCATAAATTCCCCAACCCTCATTCCTGTAAGCATCCACAAGGTCTTTGTAGCTTTGCCAAAGCTCAGGCCTTAATGATGTGATCGTAGCTTCCATAAGGGGATGCGGTCTCCACAGCAATACCACATCATCCCTGTTTTCTTTAAAGAATTCAAAGACCCTTTTGATCTTTTCGATCATCTTTTCACTTTCATGAAGCAGGGCGGCAACGCTTGTATTGTAAAAGATGACCTTCTTCTTTCCACCGTCGCTCTTTTTTATCAGCCTGTCCCAATCCTCGGGGATCTCATAATCCTCAGCCTTCAGGTTCCTCACCCGTTCCAGCTTCGGTGAACCGCTTCCTTCTATCTTGTTCTCCCAATAAGTGCGCGTTTCCTCCCCGGCGAGTCCGGTCATTATGTCAATATAAACTCTGCGCCAGTCTTCGGACTGCACGATGACCTTGTGTGCGTTGACTACGGCAGGAACCGTCACAAAATGCTCGATCCCCTTCACTGCCGCCTTGTTTGAGGGATCTATATCTCCAAGAATGAAATACGGAACATATACAAGCTCGTCCGTATAATTCTTGAGCTCCGATGAATAATATTCAGGCGAAACGCTTGTTACATAATTGGCCCCGTCATAGGGATTGTGGATATATATTGCCTCCGGGTGCATAGTCTTGAGGTCGTGCTTCGAATAGAACTCTATCGGCACATCCTTCGGAAACATTGTCCCCTCATAATGAATCTTCGAAAGCCCTCCCGCGGCATCCCGGTCGTAATACGGAATAGGTATTACCATAGTGATCGTATCAGGCTCTTCCTTCATCTTTGCCCATATGGATTCGAGCGAATCCCACATTGAAGCTTTGTATGGCAAAAATACAACAAGCCTCTCTGTTTTGATCCTACTTTTGATACCGTTTGTCACATCAAGAAGAAGTTTGCGAAGCTTTTTTTCCGTTTTTTTGAAGTTGACCGCTGCGTTGTTTTTTATGTCTTCGCCGGTCTGCCAGATCACCTCGCAATAATCCTCGAGAAGGTGAACCTCATCTGTGCCTTCGCCTTCAGAAGACTCAATGGTCTCACCTATCCTGATAGCACCCTGCTGGCACTTGCAAAGCAAGTCAACAGCAGCATCATTCTGCTTTTCTTCTATGCATTTTTCTATTTCAAGATGCGCCTCACGCAAAGCATCAAGGGTCTCAATACATCTATCCTTTGTATATCTTCGCAATGCTCCTGCTCCAGAGTCTGAACTTCATACCACATTATTCTCATTTTTATAATATCGGCGATTCCATTAGTTCATTATAGGTTTCTTCGTTTTGTATTACAAGGCTATTATTCCGGAAAGCGCGTTATAGCGCGGTATCCGGCGCCTCTTTCAGTATAGCGTAAAGTTTTAGTCGGATATTCAGTAAAGAAAAAGAACACCACATATGGTATGATAGTGTCTCCAAACAACCAGATATAC
>CACYBK010000086.1 GCA_902772635.1 uncultured Lachnospiraceae bacterium
ATTCAGAGCAGACCTTTTCAAAAAACTTGTTGAAATGCTGATACAAAAAGGGTATGATACTTATGCTCAAAATACGATATGCTCCGCAACCTCGCTTCGGCAGAGCGAAGCCGGGGAGCTTTCGGAGTGGGCAGATGTAATGCTGGTAATTGGCGGTAAGAACAGTTCAAACAGTGCAAAGCTGTTTGACATTTGCAGGGAAAGGTGTGAAAAGACCTTTTTTCTGCAAGGAGCAGACGATCTAAAGATTTCGGAGCTACATTCCATTCGATGCATCGGTATTACAGCGGGGGCTTCAACCCCGGACAAAATTATCGAGGAGGTTTTTAAGAAATGTCAGACAACATGAGTTTCGAGCAAATGCTTGAACAATCGTTCAAAACCATTAGGAATGGAGATGTGGTCACCGGCACGATCATTTCAGTCAAGCCGGAAGAGATCGTCCTGAACATCGGCTACAAGTCCGATGGGATCATTTCAAGAAATGAATATTCTGCCGATTCAAATCTTGATCTTACTACCGTCGCAAAAGAGGGCGACGAAATGGAAGCGAAGGTCGTCAAGGTGAATGACGGGGAGGGTCAGGTCATTCTTTCATACAGAAGACTTGCCCAGGAAAAAGGAAATCAGCGCCTTAAGGAAGCCTTCGAAAAAGACGAGATCCTTACAGGAAAGGTTGTCCAGGTACTGAAGGGCGGACTTTCAGCAGAGGTGGACGGAGCAAGGGTCTTCATTCCCGCCAGCCTCATTTCGGATGGCTACATCAAGGACCTTTCACAGTTCAAGGGTCAGGAGCTTGAATTCAAGATCATCGAATTTGAGCCGAGAAAGAGAAGGATCATCGGTGACAGGAAACAGCTCATCGTTGAGGACAAGAAGGTTAAGCAGGACGAGCTTCTTTCTACCTTGAAGCAGGGCGATGTTATCGATGGTACTGTAAAGAATGTTACCAACTTCGGTGCTTTCGTGGATCTCGGCGGTATAGACGGGCTTCTTCATATTTCCGAGATGTCCTGGGGCAGGGTGGAGAATCCTGCAAAGCTTTATAAGGAAGGCGATCCCGTAAAGGTATTCATCAAGGATATCAAAGATTCAAAGATAGCTCTTTCAAGGAAATTCCCTGATGAAAATCCCTGGAATGATGCTGCTGAAAGATTTGCGGTAGGCAATGTCGTAAAGGGACGTGTTGCCAGGATGGCAGATTTTGGAGCATTTATAGAGCTTGCTCCCGGTATTGACGGTCTCCTTCATGTTTCCCAGATATCGAAGGATCATATCGACAAGCCTTCAGATGTTCTGACTGTTGGTCAGGAGGTTGAGGCAAGGGTCGTTGAACTCCGTGAGAATGAGCACAAGATATCTCTTTCACTTAAGGCTCTGAACAAGTCCGATGAGGACGAGGCTGAAAATCCTGAGACTGAGGAAGCTGAAGCAGCTGCTGCACCGGCAGAGGATAGCCCGGCAGCAGAGGAACCGAAGGAAGAAGCATGAACTCTTTGAGTTTTTCATAGCAGGTAAGTTGCAGGAACGCGGGCTTTATCAAAAACTCACGTTCCTGTTTTGTTAGAAAGGGGAAACAAAAAGTGGACGGTTACGAGGAATTCAAATCCGAGATCTTCAAGATGACAAAGATCGACCTTTCCGCTTACAAGGAAAAGCAGATGAAGCGGAGGATAGAGTCGCTTGTTCAGAAACGCTCCTGCAAGTCCTTCGCAGAATATCTGGGGCTTCTGAAGAAGGAGACAGAGGTCTTTAATGAGTTTATCAACTTCATGACGATAAATGTAAGTAACTTCTACAGAAATCCGGATCAGTGGAAGCTTCTTGTTGAAAAGTTTGTTCCGGAGCTTATTGAAAAAAACGGGAAGAGGCTTAAGATCTGGAGTGCTGCCTGCTCTACCGGCGACGAGCCTTATTCTCTTGTAATGGCTCTTTCTGATCTTATCCCGATGAAGGATGTAAAGATATATGCTACCGATATCGACAAGACCGTTATCGGAAAGGCAAAGGTCGGGCTTTATAACGACAAGTCCATCGTTGATATTCCCGAGGACAAGAAAAAGAAGTACTTCACGAAGATCGGGGATTCTTTCAAGATATCGGATGAGATCAAGCGCCAGGTTGAATTTCACGAAGCGAACCTTTTGAAGGATCCTTATCCCAGAGACTGCGATCTCATTGTGTGCAGAAATGTTCTCATATACTTTACCGAAGAAGCAAAGAAGGAAGTCTATATCAAGTTCAGAGAGGCCATGAAGCCCGGCGGGATCCTTTTCATAGGAAGCACGGAGCAGGTCATGGACTATAAGGAGATCGGACTTGAGAGGCGCTCTTCGTTCTTCTACCAGAGGGTTTAGTTGCCAGAAAGCTTTTAACGATCAATCCGGCATAGCTTGTCAGGAATTCTTCCGAGACAGCATGCCGGTCTTTTTTTATGCAGCAGCATTTTTCTTTGTATGAGTTTTTGTACAGGAGTCCAAAGAGGGCACCTGCCTCATCTTCAAAACCCTCCGGTACGGGGAAGAAATCACCTTCTTCATCAACATAGCATTCCTCCTTCAAGGGCTTTCTGTATCGTTCCTTTTCAAGCGAATAGGAAAGTGCCTTTGGTATTATCCTTTCTTCTTCAATGAGATAAACATAAGCCGTTGGATCAGGAAGATAGTGTTTCATTTTACAGTGCGAAAAGTTTATGGTCCCCTTTATCCTGTTTTCATCAAATGTGATAAGGAAATCATCGGTCCTTATTGAAAATGGTGAATAGATATTTATGCCGCTTGATCCTGAAAAAGAGATTGAATCATTATCATTCAAAATGACCTTTTCTACGGAAAAGGCGGGTGAGAAGAGCTTCTTTATCTCATCCAGAATGAGCAGCGGATATAGATTTTGTATATCCAAAAGATTGTGGGAAAGAAGTTCCTTTTCATTTTCATGTCCATGATGAAGCGCATATTCAAAGAAGACTCCGATGAGTTCACCTCCCGACTTGTCGCCTTCCCGGAAGATCCCAAAAAAGGCCTCTATGTCCCGGAGCCGCCTTCCCTTCATTGGGAAGATATTTGTAAGTTTTTTTACATCCCCAAATAGGTCTCTCCACTTTAGAGGGATAGAGGGAAGAGCGTATTTTTGAAGCCTTGCATTCAAAAAAGGAATGTCGAAGGAAGTGATGTTGTAGCCGGCGAGCAGCATATCGGACGAATCCGAAAGTCTTTCAAGGAAGGCAAGAAGAAGCTCTTTTTCGTCATCCGCCCCCTCAGCCAGAAGCTGGATAGAGCGGAGTTTTTTTTCTTCGTTAATGAAGGATAGTCCTATAAGATAGACCATATTGCTCTTCGGCGAAAAGCCGGTGGTCTCGATATCAAAGAACAATAGCCTTTCTGCTTCTCCATTTGCTGAAAGAAGATAATGGTATTTCCTGTCTATTTCTTTTTCATGGATCACGGTTTTCATATATTCTTTGTATCGTATTTTGAACATAAATGTTCAACAATAAAGCGCCCGTTTTTTGCGTTTTTATTGGTGAAAAGTGTTATCATTGAAAAAGTCGGCATTGTATTTTTGTGTTCGACGCTATTTTACGAGGCAAAGGAGGATATCCACAGTATGAGCCAGAGAACGTTCAAAGGCGGAGTACATCCCTTCGAAGGAAAAGAACTTTCAAAGGACAAGCCCGTTAAGGAGTTTCGTCCTGAGGGAGAATATGTATTTCCGCTTTCCCAGCATATCGGCGCCCCCGCAAAGGCGATCGTAGAGGTTGGGGATACCGTTCTTCGCGGGCAGAAGATCGCTGAGGCGGGTGGCTTTGTTTCATCCCCTGTTTTTTCTTCCGTTTCGGGAACGGTAAAAAAGCTTGAGAAAAGGCGAGGCGCCGTCGGTGATATGGTCGACAGCATTATCATTGAGTCTGACGGACAATTCAATCCGGTAGAATTCAAAGGGACAGAGGACCCTTCAAAGCTTTCTTCCGAAGAGATCATCAAAAAGATACAGGAGGCGGGTATCGTCGGAATGGGCGGAGCCGGCTTCCCTACTCATGTCAAGCTTTCACCGAAGGATCCGAAGAAGATCGACTACATCATCATGAACGCGGCGGAGTGCGAGCCTTATCTCACGAGCGATTACAGGACTATGATAGAAAGCCCCGAAAAGCTTGTTTCCGGAATGAGGATCATACTTTCGCTTTTCCCGAAAGCGCAAGGTGTCTTTGCTATTGAAAATAATAAGCTTGATTGTATCGAAATATTCAATAAGCTGATCAAAAGTGAAGAGCGGATGTCTGTTACTGTTCTCGTAACAAAATATCCTCAGGGAGGAGAGCGTCAGATAATCCATGCCGTTACCGGCCGTGATATCAATTCAAAGATGCTTCCCGCTGACGCCGGCTGCATAGTTGACAATGTTTCCACAATAGCAGCTATAGACGACGCGGTTTCCAGAGGCATACCACTTATTGACAGGACATTTACAGTGACAGGAGATGCTGTATGTGAGCCGAGGAATTTCCGGGTGCCCTGCGGTGTTTCCTTCCAGCAGATACTTGATGAAGCCGGAGGCTTTGTAAAAGAGCCCGAGAAGCTGATCTCAGGCGGCCCCATGATGGGTTTTGCAATGTTTGACCTTTCCGCTCCCGTGACAAAGACCACATCAGCGCTTCTCGCTCTCGGCTTTGATGAAGCGAGCGCCGGGGAGACAACGAACTGCATCAATTGCGGACGCTGTGTTGACGCTTGTCCCGAGCGGCTCATCCCGTCGCGGCTTGCCGATTATGCCATGTATGGCAATGACGAACTTTTTGAAAAGTGGTATGGCCTTGAGTGTATCGAGTGCGGCAGCTGTTCCTTTGTCTGCCCTGCGAAAAGGCCTCTGGCGCAGGATATCAAGTCAAAAAAGAAATTCGTTCTCGCGGCAAAACGGGCAGCACAGGCAGCTTTGAAGGCCAAGGCCGAAGAAAAAAGTAAGGGGTGAGAATAGTGGAAAAAAAGCTTAAAGTAACCTCCAATCCGCATGTAAGAGAGCGGATGGACACACAGAAGATAATGCTCTGTGTGATAATTTCCCTGCTTCCCGCTACGATCTTCGGTATCGTAAATTTCGGACCCAGGGCCTTTGTGATCATAATTCTTTCAATAGGAACGGCGGTACTTTCCGAAGCCTGCTATGAAAAGCTCCTTCACAGGAAGTACACGATCAAAGATCTCTCCGCTGTCGTCACGGGACTCCTTCTTGCATTGAACCTTCCTTCATCGGTTCCTTTCTGGATCCCGATACTCGGAAGCGCGTTTGCGATCATAGTCGTAAAGATGCTCTTCGGCGGACTCGGGCAGAATTTCATGAACCCGGCTCTTGGGGCGAGATGCTTCCTCGTTATCAGTTTCACGTCTTTGATGACTGATTTTTCGCAGTATCCGGGTTACGAAGATGTCTTTTCCGGCGCCACACCGCTTGCACTGATCAAGGCAGGTGGAGAAGCTGATCCTCTTTCGATGCTCCTTGGAAATATCCCCGGAACCATCGGCGAGACCTCCGTTATCTGTCTTCTTGCAGGGGCTGTGTTCCTGATCCTGATGGGGATCATAGATCTCAAGATACCCGGAACCTATATCGTTACATTCGCGATTTTCATGCTGATCTTTGGCGGACATGGCTTTGATCTGAATTACCTTACCGCGCAGCTTTGCGGAGGCGGTCTCATTCTCGGTGCCTTCTTCATGGCAACGGATTATGTTACGAGTCCTATAACGCCTCTTGGAAAGATAATATTCGGTATCATCCTCGGTGTCATGACAGGGATACTCCGTGTCTTCGGAGGTTCTGCGGAGGGCGTATCCTACGCTATCATATTCTCAAATCTCCTTGTTCCGCTCATTGAGAGATTTACTGTACCGAGAGCCTTTGGAATATTGAAGGAAAAGAAGAAAAAAGAAGTGAAGTCTGATGGGAAAGGAGGCGCGAAGAAATGAAGGGTAAGCTTGTAAAGGACGCGCTGATCCTTACTATCATTACTTTGGTTTCAGGCCTTGGACTCGGCTTTGTTTACGAGATCACAAAGGAGCCTATCAGGGTTGCAAAGGAGGCAGCACTTATCAGATCCTACAAGGCGGTATTTGAGGATGCCGAGGGTTTTGAGGACTATGAGGACTTTGATGCCGAGGAGGCAAAAGAGCTGCTTTCTGACAGCGGTATTTCAGGTGTTTCCATTACTTTTACCGAGAAAGCTCTTGATTCCTCAAAGGACTTGATCGGCTATGTCATAGGAGTTAAGTCACAGGGCGGCTACGGCGGACCGATCGAATTTTCCATGGGTGTTACTTCGGACGGAGAGCTTACAGGCTATTCCATTACCTCTATCAGTGAGACAGCCGGTCTTGGAATGAAAGCAGATCAGTACGGCGAAAAGACCTTCTCATATCAGTGGATAGGAAAGGACGCTTCTTCTCCCGATTATGCAGTCAAAAAAGATGGCGGTGAGATAGAAGCGATATCAGGTGCGACCATTACCTCACGCTGCATGACAAACGGGATCAATGGCGGTATTGCCTGGTTCAATTATCTGGAAGGAGGCGCTCAATAATGAAAACAATAATAGAACGCCTTAAAAACGGAATTATCACAGAGAATCCCACTTTCGTTCTGATGCTCGGGATGTGTCCGACTCTTGCGGTCACTACCTCTGCGATAAACGGAATAGGCATGGGACTTTCGACCACGGTTGTTCTTGCGCTTTCTAATCTTATTATTTCGATCCTTAGAAAGGCGATACCCGATCGCGTCAGAATGCCTGCCTTCATAGTCATAGTCGCATCCTTTGTTACGATAGTACAGTTTTTGATGGAGGGCTTTGTTCCGAGCCTTTATGCTTCGCTTGGTCTCTATATCCCTCTTATCGTCGTAAACTGCATTATCCTCGGACGTGCTGAGTCTTACGCATCAAAGAATCCGCCTATCGCTTCGCTTTTTGACGGGATAGGAATGGGACTCGGGTTTACGGCGTCCATCACAGTGATCGGCCTCGTAAGAGAGTTTCTCGGTGCAGGCACACTCTTTGACAAGCAGGTTCTTCCGCTTGCGGATCCCGCCAATGGTGTACCCGGCTTCACGCCGATATCGATATTTGTAATGGCGCCCGGAGCCTTCTTTATACTCGCAATCCTGGTCGCAGTGATGAAGGAGCTTCGGCTTCGGATGGAGAAGAAAGGCAAGCCTCTTGCAGCCTCTGCGTCAGTATTCAATGATGAGGACTGTACTGTATGTCCTTTTGCTGACTCCTGTACGGGAAAGGCTGCAGTCATGCAGATAGAAAGCGGACAAAAAAAGGAAACGCCCGTCAAAACTGAAACAGTAAAAGCAGAAGCGGCAGGAGAAGATACAGAAGAAAAAGCAAAGGAAAAGGTCGAAGAGCAAACGGAGGCTTTGGCAAAGACCCCTGAAAGATCGGCTTCCCAAGGCAACCAAAAAAACGCGGCCACAAAGAAAACGAATGCGAAAAAAAATAATAAAGGAGGTAAAAGATAATGAGCGGTGAAATGAATATCTTCGCCGAGCTTATGCTCATACTTGTCTCGACCTCTGTCGTCAGCAATGTAGTACTTTCCCAGTTCCTGGGGCTCTGCCCGTTCTTCGGGGTTTCCAAAAAGGTTGAGACCGCACTCGGAATGGGAGTAGCCATCATATTCGTGATAACACTTGCTTCCATAGTCACCGGAGTGATCTACAAGTTCGTACTGATACCTACAGGCTTTACTTATCTTCAGACCATTATTTTCATCCTGGTGATCGCAGCGCTCGTTCAGTTCGTTGAGATGGTATTAAAGAAGCATATTCCGTCGCTTTACAGATCGCTCGGAGTTTATCTTCCTCTGATAACAACGAACTGCGCGGTTCTCGGTGTTGCGCTTACAAATGTTACCAATTACTACGATACCGACGCTCCGTTCTCTATTCTGAAGGGAACCTTCTACGGCTTTGGAACAGCAGTTGGCTTCATGATAGCGATCGTCATTCTGGCATCGATCAGGGAAAAGATGGAAAAAAATGATGTCCCGCGCGCTTTCAAGGGAACCGGCATTGTTGTGGTTACTGCGGGTCTTATGGCTATCGCGTTCTGCGGCTTTTCCGGCGTTATCAAGTAAGGGAGGGAGTGAAGAGTTATGGCTTATGGAATAATAATGTCGATAGTTCTGGTCGGCGCTGTCGGCTGTATAATCGGCTTTTTCCTCTCCTTCGCTTCTGAAAAATTCAAGGTAAAGGTGGATGAGAGGGAGGAGGCAGTACTTTCCGTACTTCCGGGAAACAATTGCGGAGGCTGCGGCTATCCCGGCTGTTCAGGTCTTGCGGAGGCTATCGCAAAGGGAAATGCTCCCGTCGGGCAGTGTCCGGTCGGGGGGCCTCCGGTAGCTTCAAAGATCGCAAAGATAATGGGAGTCGATGCCGGATCATCTGAGAGGATGGTTGCCTTTGTAAAGTGCGTCGGAACCTGTGAAAAGGCAAAGGACAAGTATGAATACTCGGGAGCAAAGGACTGCTCGGTCGTGGCTCTTGTTCCCGGCGGCGGACCCAAGGCCTGCAGCTACGGATGTCTTGGCTTTGGCTCGTGCGTCAGCGCCTGCACATTTGATGCGATCCATATCGTAAACGGGATATCGGTAGTTGACAAAGAGGCTTGCAAGGCCTGCGGCGCCTGCATCAAGGCCTGCCCCAGGCATCTCATCGAGCTCATCCCTTACAGCGCTTCTGAGGCAGTTGGCTGTTCAAACAAGGACAAGGGCAAGGATGTCATGGCAGTATGTGATACAGGCTGTATTGCCTGCCACCTGTGCGAGAAGAACTGTCCTTCAGATGCTGTCCATGTCGTTGACAATGTCGCTTACATAGACCAGTCAAAATGTACCGGCTGCGGAACCTGCGCAGAGAAGTGTCCGAAGAAAGTGATCATAAGAAGATAAAAAGAAGCGCCGTCCATCAGGACGGCGTTTTTTCATTGATCCCGTCAAGCACCTTGGAAACAGTGCTCTTCATGGCATTTACATTTATAGGCTTTGAAATATGTGCATTCATACCTGAAAGGAGAGCTTCCCGTATATCATCCGTAAATGCATTCGCTGTGACGGCAATGATGGGAATGGAAGAGGCGTCAGGCCGGTTATCGTTTGAAAGTGCTCTTATTGCTCTTGCAGCTTCGTAGCCGTTCATCACGGGCATCTGTATATCCATGAGGATAAGGTCAAAGGTGCCTTCTTTGTTGCTTTTGAAGGTATTTACGGCCTCCTGGCCATTAGGAGCGATCACTACGGAAGCACCGTTTATCTTCATTATCTGCGTCATTATCTCTGAATTCAGAGGATTGTCCTCTGCCACAAGTATATTCAGTCCTTTTAATACATTTTCCGAGTTCTCATTTGTTTCTTCCTTCTTTTCCGCGAGAGTCTCAGAGACCTTCATCGGGATGATGACTGTGAAACGGGAACCCTTTCCCTCCTCCGAGACGACATCAATGGTGCCGCTCATGAGGTCCACGAGATTCTTCGTGATCGAAAGACCAAGCCCTGTACCCTGAACGGAAATGGTGTCGCTTCTCTGTTCCCTTGAGAAGGGCTTGAAGGCCTCTTCGAGGAAGGACTTTGACATTCCATAGCCTGTATCTTCAACGATGAAGGTAATCCTGTCATATTTGTCAGTATTTCCGTGCTCTGAAGAGACTGAAAGCGTGATGCTCCCTCCGACAGGAGTATATTTCACGGAATTGTTAAGAAGATTGATGAGGATCTGGTTAATTCTTGACTCATCGGCATTGAAGGAGTCATGCTCCATTTCTTCAATGACCATCTTGAAATCCTGATGCTTTGCGTCCGCGATAGTCTTGATCACTTCCTTCACCGAACAGAGCATATCGAAGAGAGAGAAGGGCTTTGCGGAAAGGTCGATCTTTCCCGATTCGATCTTTGACATGTCAAGAACGTCATTTATGAGGAGAAGGAGCTGCTTGCCGGAGGATAGTATTTTTTTTGTATAATCCTCTACCTGGGCGGGGTCGCCGCTGTCTCCGAGCATAATAGTGGAAAAGCCGATTATGGCATTCAAGGGAGTCCTGATGTCATGGGACATCTGGGAAAGAAATTCAGTCTTTGCCTGGTTTGCTTTTTCAGCCGCGCGGGCAGATTCTATCAAGGCCGTCTGATACTGGAATTCACTCTTCTTTATCTCATCTATATCCTGGACGGCGCAGATGACATTTACAGCCCTGCCGCTGTCATCGGAGTTGACCTTGATAAGATGCATCCTGTTCCAGCGGCCACTGACTGAGGTGTAATCAATTGTAAGTAGATCGGTATCCATAAACCTTTCAAGGAAGGTCGAAGGATCAAGAAAGTCATTGATCTTTTCTTTGAAATCCAAAGAAATGTATTTTTCAATAGAGGTCTTGTAGATAGTCGTGAGATTATAATCGTTTTCTTCACAGAGCTTTCCGAAAGTCTCATCCGCTTCTATGATATGTATGCGGTTCGTTTTCAGATCGCCGTATACAGAGAGAAAATATATGTTTTTGAAGGAGCGAAGGAGCATCATCTCCTTTTCAAGATTCTCATTCGAGATCATGAGCTCATTCTTAAGTCTCTGTTCCTCAAGAATATTGTCAGTGATATCGGTGGTGAAGACCATTATATTATTCGGTTCACCCTTATCATTCTGCGCGACAGTTGAAAAGCTGATGCGGTACCATTTTTCCACGCCGTTTTTCATGCGATGGTAATCAAGCTCAAGAAGACGTCCGCCCTTAAGGTTCTGCTTGAGCCATTTAGGGGATAGCTTCTCCTTTAATTCCCGAAGTGATGAAGAAGAACTTGCAGAGTCAAATTTACCGCTCGTATCACGAAGCAGATTGATGAAAATATTGATAAGATCATTGGCTTTCCCATCAGCGCCAACCAGGTCACCGAGGGCTGAAGGCATCTTGAAGGAGTGATAAGTTCCTTCATCCAGATTGAAAAGAAATTCCGAATCATGTATCCGGCTCATTACGGATTGAAGAGCATGATAGCGTCTTTTCAGACGCTCTTCTTCAAATCTCTTCCTGACATCGGTAGTGATGTTTGCGATCGTTACAACAACCTTTGTGATCTTTCCGTTTTCATCGGCTTCAGAGGGAACAGCCCGAAGACGGCACCATACAGTATCCTTTTTCTGGACATCAATGGATATATAGGTCTCCGCATCCTTCAATTCTTCAACCAGGTTTTCAGTGAGCATCCGGTCTACAAGAGACATATTTTCCTGATCCGGAAGAAGCTCATGCTGTTTGAAAGCTCTTACGGAATCATTCCATGCTATACCGTCTGTATAATCGTTCGAGAAGGACCAGTGCTTTTTTAAAACACGGTATTTTCCGGTAATGGTATCTACAATTATCACCGAGGCGGCAACAGTCTCCATATTGTCAAAAATATTGTCAGCAGGCATGTAGATAACCTCCGAAAAAATGCATCAAAACAATCACAACTTAAATATTATATACAAAAAACTATCTGATGTCGATTATGTCTGATAATCCGTCTGTTGGAAAGATATTTCCCTCAGTATCGATGAATACCGCCTCATAGGAGGTGTCGGGCTGTTTTTCGGAGAGACTCTTTAAAAAGCGTAAAGACTTTTCTCTTCCGAGCAGGAAGCATATCGTGGAAAGAGCATCTCCATCCAACGACGAATCAGATACTATAGTGACGGAATCAAGTCCGGTAGCTGCCGGATAGCCATTGCCAAGATCCAATATATGATGAAAAAGCTCTCCGTCCTTCATGAAATATCTCTGATAGTCGCCGCTTGTTACGACAGAGCAGGAATCGACAGAAAGAGTAAAGGCAGCCTCATTTGCTTCGGCGAAGGGCTTTTGCACTCCGACCGTGAACGGCTTATCATCCGGGCGTCCTCCTATGCAGAGCACATTACCGCCAAGATTGATGATGGCATTTTTACATCCCATCGACAGAAGATAGTCCTTCATACGGTCTGCGATATATCCCTTTGCGATCCCTCCGAGGTCAAGTCTTGTATTTTCATCAAGGAGAGTAATCTCATATTTTTCGGGATCAATTGCTACCTTTTCCCCACCGACGCTCGACAAAGCGGAATAAATTTCGTTTTCGGAAGGAATCGGGCTTTCATTGTCAAGATTCTTTGCACGCTCACTCACATTCCACAGCTCTGACAATGCTCCGCAGGTGATCGAAAAAATGCCGTCCGATATTTCTTCGTAGTTTAAACCTTTTTCAACAAGCCGCAAAGTCTCGGGATCGACTATCACGGGTTGCCCTTTGGAATTATTTATCATCGAGATGTCTGAGGTGCTTATTTTTGTCGAAAAAAGGTTCTCATATTTCTTCGCAAGCGAAAAGCATCCATTGAACAGTTTTTCGTTTTCGGAAGAAGTTCCGTAAAGGGTGATAGAAATTATCGTATCAAAGTAGAAGCCGTCTTTCGTTTCCTTTGAGGTAGTCGATGCCGAACAGGACGAGGACAGGAGAGGCAGAGTCAGGGAGGCAATGATGAAGAGGATGAACAATTTGGTTGTAAATAATGGTTTTCGTGATTTTTTCATATACTTATGGTAACATATCAGAGATTTTTTGTATCGGAGATTTTTTATGAATGAATTAATACGTCCCGTCATGGAGAGCAGGGTTGTGATCAAGATAGGCTCGAATTCCCTGATGCATCCCGAAACGGGAAAACCTGATTATATCAAGATTGAGCGGCTTGCGATGGAACTTACGGATCTTCGCAACCGCGGACTTGATGTCTGCCTTGTAAGTTCCGGGGCGATCGCCATAGGCAGGCAGATGCTCATGCGCACTGAAAAGCCAAAGAACCTGTCCGAAAAGCAGGCGCTTGCTTCTATCGGGCAGTCAAGGCTCATGATGATATATCAGGAGGCTTTTTCAAGATTCAATCAGACTATCGGGCAGATATTGATGACAAAGAATACTCTTCTTAACGAAGAGTCAAGGTTGAATGCTCAAAATGCCTTTTCCGAGCTTTTTTCCATGGGTGTGATCCCTGTTGTAAACGCGAATGATACAATATCCACCTATGATATACAGTTCGGTGACAATGATACGCTATCGGCCATTGTCGCCTCCCTGATCTCAGCTCACAGGCTCATTCTGATGTCTGATATCGACGGGCTCTATACAGGAGACCCTAGAAGAGACAAGGATGCCTCACTCATCTCAAGAGTAGATGATATCAATGATGAGATAGTAAAGATGGCTTCAGGCGAGACAGGAAGTTCTGTCGGTACCGGCGGCATGGAAACAAAGATAATAGCCGCAAAGATCGCTACACGCTGCGGTACCTCCATGCTTATAGTAAGTGCGCAGGACGTTTCGGTCCTTCATGAGATATTTGACGGAAAGAAGATCGGAACCTTTTTTGCTCCCAGGTATGACGAGACCTTTGATATCCAAAAATATATAGAATCGACTATCAGATGACAGAAAAGCAAAGCATCCGCGAAAAAATGAAGGCCTTTCGAAAGGCTATGGATCCTCTTGAAAAGAAGACAAGAGAAAAAAGGCTCTGTGAAGGGATTACAGAATACCTTTTTGACCTTTCGTTTCAGGAGATACTGTGTTACTATCCGATGCCCCTTGAGATAGATCTTCGGGACGCCTACAAAAAATGGGAGGATGGCGGAAGGAAGCTTTTCTTTCCGGTAACTTCAAAGGATGATCTTTCTTTTTTTTCACCGCATTCTTTCGACGGTTTTTCTGAAGGTCCCATGCGCGTGATGGAGCCCGTTTCAAGGGAGGAACCTTTTATTTATCATGAAAAGACTCTTTGTATAGTTCCGGGGCTCGCCTTTACAAAAGAAGGGATGCGTCTCGGCTATGGCAAGGGATATTATGACAGGTTTCTTTCAAAATATCCCGGAATGATCACTCTTGGTGTCTGCTTTGAGGAGCAGGTCTTTGATGAACTCCCGTGTGACGGATCTGATGTATTGCTCAATTTTGTGATGATCGCATAAAAAAGAGAGGATATTATTTATGAGTGAGATAGAAAATATCTGTAAAGGCGCGAAAAAGGCTTCCTATGAGCTCTTGAGCCTTGGAACCAATGAAAAGAACGAGATACTTCTTCGGATGGCTTATGCACTTGAAAAGAATGCGGATGCCATTATCCTCGCAAATGCTCTTGATATGAAAAACGGAAAGGAGAAGGGGCTTTCGGAAGGTCTCCTTGACAGGCTTCTTCTTACAAAGGAGAGGATAAAAAAGATCGCGGACGCGATGAGAGAGGTTGCCCTGCTTCCGGACCCCATAGGAGAAACAGTTTCGGGCTTTGTGCGTCCGAACGGGCTTGAGATCACAGAAAAGCGCGTTCCAATGGGAGTGATAGGAGTCATATATGAAGCCCGTCCCAATGTGACTGCTGATATTGCCTCTCTTTGTTTAAAGACCTCGAACGCGGTCGTTTTGAAGGGCGGTTCTGATGCCATCAATTCAAACCGCAGCATTGTTGATGCTTTCAGGGCAGTAATTTCAGATATGGGACATGATCCCAATTTCGTAACCCTTATAGGAGAGACTGAGCGCAGTGCTACAGAGGAGTTCATGCATCAGGACAGGTTTGTCGATCTTCTGATACCTCGCGGCGGTGCGGGACTGATCAGGTCTGTAAAGGAAAACTCGACCATCCCCTGCATTGAGACAGGCACCGGAAACTGCCATATCTTTGTGGATGAAAGCGCGGATCTTGATAAGGCGCTTCCCATCATAGAAAATGCGAAGACCCAGAGGATAGGTGTCTGCAATGCAATGGAGTCACTCGTTGTCCATGAAAAGATCAAGGACAGATTACTTCCTGGCCTTATTGAAAGGCTGAAGGGCTATGATATCTCTTATCACGCAGACGAGGCTTCAATAGGCGCATTCAAAGGAGAAGGAGTCATTCCTGCAACTGAGGATGACTTTTCGAAGGAATATCTTGCACTTGAGCTTTCGATAAAGACGGTTTCATCTCTTGAAGAAGCGATAGAGCATATCAATACATATTCAACCCATCATTCGGATGCCATAATCACTGAGGATTATGAGAACGCGAGGGTCTTCCTTCAGAAGGTCGATTCGGCCTGCGTCTACGTGAACGCATCCACCCGCTTTACCGACGGCGGTGAGTTCGGCTTCGGGGCGGAGGTCGGGATATCTACGCAGAAGCTCCACGCGAGAGGGCCCATGGGACTTAAAGCGCTCACGACCACAAAGTATACGATCCTTGGAAACGGACAGGTAAGGCCTTGATAATGCGGGACATTTCTTATGATTATCTTGAAAAGATAAGGGATATACTCCTTGAAGAAGGTCATTCCATTGGAAGTCTCAGATACCATGTCGCGACCTTCGGCTGTCAGATGAATGCAAGGGATTCGGAGAAGCTTAGAGGTATGCTCGAATATGCAGGCTTTTCGGAGAGTCCCGACGAGGATTGCGACATTGTCATCTACAACACCTGTACTGTCAGGGAAAATGCCAATCAGAAGGTCTACGGTCGGCTGGGTGAACTGAAGGGTATAAAGAAAAAAAATCCCTTCATGAAGATCGTCCTCTGCGGCTGCATGATGGAGGAAAAGGCAGAAGAGGAGAGGATAAAAAAATCTTATCCATTTGTGGACATTGTATTTGGGACAATGAACCTCTCTGATTTTCCGCGGCTTTTGTATCAGAATCTGAAATATGAAGAAAAACAGTACGAGGTCACTCCTATAGACAGAAAAAATGATGAGCTTTTACTGTCAAAAATAAAGTCAGATCCCATCCTCCCCACAAAGAGGAAGTATCCCTTCAAAAGCGGCGTGAACATCACCTACGGCTGCAACAATTTCTGCACCTATTGTATTGTTCCTTTTGTCAGGGGACCCGAGCGGTCAAGGAGAAAAGAGGATATCCTTGATGAGATCAGGGCACTTTCAAGGGATGGTGTTATAGAGATAATGCTCCTCGGACAGAATGTAAATTCCTACAATGATCCCGGAGACAAAACGACCTTCCCGATGCTTCTTAGGTCAGTTGAAGAGATAGAAGGGATTGAGCGGATACGCTTTATGACAAGCCATCCGAAGGATCTTTCCAACGAGCTTATAGAGGTAATGAGTGCCTCAAAAAAGCTCTGCCGCCATATCCATCTTCCTCTTCAGAGCGGGAGCACGAAGGTGCTCAGCGAAATGAACAGGCATTATACGAAAGAGAGTTATCTTTCTCTCGTTGACAGGATAAAAAACAAACTGCCGGACATCTCGCTGACCACTGATATCATGGTTGGCTTTCCGGGAGAAACAGAGGAAGACTTTCTTGAAACCTGTGATGTGGTCAAAAGAGCTGGCTTTGACAGCGCCTTCACCTTTATTTATTCAAAGCGGGACGGGACTCCGGCGGCGGATCGCCGGGATCAGATAGATGAAACAGTCGTTCATGAGCGCTTTGACAGACTGCTTTCGCTGATCCACGAAAAGAGCAGTGAGAATTCAAAAAGATTTGTAGGACAGACTCTTCCGGTCCTTGTGGAGGAAAAAAATTCCCATGACCAATCCCTTGTTACAGGGCGTCTTTCGCAAAATGCGATAGTTCATTTCAAGGGAGATGAGTCCCTGATCGGGAGGATAGTGCCGGTCACCATAAAAGAGAGCCATGACTTTTATTTCTTTGGTGAGCCTGCTCTGTCATGAAGGGAAAAGGAAAAAAGGAAGCCCTGCTTATAGTGATAGTTTTTGCTGTACTTTTTATCATTTTTATGATGAGCAGGAGCCTTTATACGAACGGAAGCTGCGCCGTTATTACGGTTGACGGCGTTTTGTACGGAAAATATCCGCTTTCAAAAGACACGGACATCCCGATCATCAAAGACAATAATGAGATAAACCACGCTGTCATTGAAAACGGTACAGTCTATATGAAGGACGCCGCCTGCAAAAATCATATCTGCATCAGTCAGGGGAGAAAGAAGGCCTCAGGTGAGTCGATCGTATGCCTCCCGAACCGTGTTGTGATCAGGATAGAAGGTGTCGGCGAAGGAGCGGACTATGATGTCATCGCGAACTAGGAAAATAGTCCTTCTTTCGGTGTCAGCAGCACTTGCCATGATCTTTTCCTATGTGGAGAGCCTGATACCCTTTTATTTCGGGGTTCCAGGAATGAAACTGGGGCTTTCGAACATATGCATAGTGGTGATCATGTTTACTATCGGAGAAATTCCGGCGCTTTTCGTGAATATTCTTCGTATAGTCCTTACGGCTCTTTTATTTACAAATATTTTCAGCCTTGTTTTTTCGCTGGCGGGGGCTTTTCTTTCTTTTCTTGTGATGGTCGCAATTAAGCGGATATTCAGGCTTTCAGCAATGTCAGTCTCTCTTTTTGGAGGGATAGCCCATAATGCCGGCCAGCTCATCGCTGCCGCAATTATCGTAAAGGAGTATGCAGTTCTTTTTTATCTTCCGGTGCTCCTTCTTTCGGGGGCTGCAACCGGCTTTCTCATTGGGCTTCTTGCAAGGATGCTGATACCGCGTCTTAAGACTTTTATCATAAATAGCGGAGGATGATCATGTATTCATATATCAGGGGAGAGATAGCAGAGGTATATGAGGATTCCATTGTTCTTGACAACAATGGGATGGGCTATCTCATTTTCATGAGCGCTTTGGATATTAAGAAGCTGAAGGGGCAGGGCGAAACAAAGCTCATCCATACATACTTCTCTGTTACGGAAAACGCAGTATCGCTTTTTGGCTTTCTTTCAAGAGAGGAAAGAGAAATGTTCCTTCTCCTCCTGAAGGTCAGCGGCATAGGCCCGAAGGCTGCGCTTTCACTGCTTTCTACGATGGATGAAAGGGACCTTAAATACGCGATACTTTCGGATGATGAAAAGGCCATTTCAAAGGCTCCGGGTATCGGAGCAAAGAGCGCAAAGAGGATAATAGTCGATCTGAAGGACAAGATAGACTCTTCGTTCATGTCAAAAGACCTTAAGGAGTCTTTGGGGGAAGACAGAGGTGTATCCGGAGGCGCTCTTGGTGATGGTACGGATAATGACGCATATCTTGCGCTCATATCTCTTGGATATTCATCCTCAAGTGCTTATCGCGCTATATCAGAAGTAGAGGGAAGAAATGAAATGGACGTAAGTACTCTTCTCAAGGAAGCACTGAAGAGACTTTCATCTTAAGAGGAAAAAATGGAAAGAAAGATAATAGAAACAAAAGTTCAGCCTGAGGATATAAAGACCGAGGCAACCCTTCGACCGCAGGATTTTTCAGGCTACATTGGACAGGAAAAGATAAAAGAAAACTTAAAGATCTATATCTCCGCTGCAAAGGAGAGACATGAGCCTCTTGACCATGTGCTCTTTTTCGGCCCTCCGGGCCTTGGAAAGACTACTCTTGCAGGCATCATAGCCCGCGAGATGGGGGTAAATATCAAGGTCACATCGGGCCCCGCGATCCAGCAGCC
This sequence comes from uncultured Lachnospiraceae bacterium, assembly GCA_902772635.1. Classification (GTDB taxonomy): domain Bacteria; phylum Bacillota; class Clostridia; order Lachnospirales; family Lachnospiraceae; genus RUG306. Next base: position 18,495 of record CACYBK010000086.1, read on the forward strand.
CGGGGAGATGGCAGCCATATTATCCTCATTATCAGAGAACGACGTTCTCTTCATAGACGAGATACACAGGCTGAACCGCCAGGTTGAGGAAGTTCTGTACCCTGCCATGGAGGATTATGCCATAGATATAATGATCGGAAAGGGCCAGCAGGGGCGTTCCATCAGGCTCGACCTTCCCCGTTTTACACTAATCGGCGCTACGACCCGGGCAGGCCTTCTTTCAGCACCGCTCAGAGACAGGTTCGGTGTGATATTCCGCCTTGAATTCTATCCTCCGAAGGATCTTCAAAAGATAATAATACTCTCCGCAAAAAAACTCTCGATAGAGATAGAAGAGGAGGGGGCGCTTGAACTTGCAAAGAGGTCAAGAGGGACGCCGCGTCTTGCAAACAGGCTTCTTCGAAGGACCCGCGATTATGCACAGGTCGTTTATGAGGGGAAGATCACAAAAGAAGTTGCATCCGAGGTTCTCGACCGGATGGAGGTGGATTCCTTCGGCCTTGACGACAGCGACAGACGGCTTCTCCTTACGATAATGGAAAAATTCAAGGGCGGTCCTGTAGGACTTGATACACTTTCCGCGGCACTTGGAGAAGACAGCGGCACGATAGAGGATGTTTATGAGCCCTACCTCGTCCAGAACGGCTTCCTTGACAGGACGCCAAAGGGAAGGGTAGCTACGGAACGCTGTTTTTCACATTTCGGTCTGCCTGTGCCGTAACTGACATCTTTTGCTTGTTTTTAGGGTAAAGTGTAATTATAATGATTATTCGATATTCTTATTTTTAACCGGAGGAGTTTTGATGGCGGCCAAGAAAAGTACGGAAGTCCTGATCGGTGGCAAGGTTTTTACAATAAGCGGCTATGAGGATGAGGATTATCTTAGAAAAGTAGCAGCATATATCAATGGGATGCTATCCGAATATGAAGGCCTTGATGAGTGGAAGAGACTGCCGAATGACATGAAATCCACTCTTATCGCGATAAATATAGCTGATGACTATTTCAAGGCGAAGGCTCTTGCGGAAAAGTATGAAAGCGATGTGTCCGAAAAGGAGAAAGAGGTTTATGACTTAAAGCATGAACTTATCGGAAACCAGATGAAGATGGAGTCTCTTGAGGATGATGTGAGAAAGCTCGAGGACGAAAAAAAGGAACTCCTTTTGAACAAAGCAAAGCTTGAGGCTTCACTTGAGGATGCTCTGCTCGGACCTTCGACGGAAGGGGATTCATGAAGGGAAATATCCCGGAACTTCTGGCTCCTGCCGGAAATATTGAAATATTAAAACAAGCGGCTCTTTACGGAGCGGATGCCATATATTTCGGAGGAGAGCTCTTTTCGGCGAGAGCCTATGCCGGAAACCTTGATAGCGATGAGATATTGTCGGCAATACGCTTCCTTCATTTGAGGCAAAAGAAAGCCTATCTTACGGTCAATACCCTTTTGAAATCAAGGGAGATCGAAGGCAGGCTCTTTTCATTTCTGAAGCCCTTCTATGAGGAAGGGCTTGATGCTGTTCTGGTTCAGGACATGGGCGTTTTTTCGCTTATCAGGGATTGCTTCCCCAATCTTCCCATACATATCAGTACCCAGTGCTCCGTGACGAGTGAATACGGAGCGCGCTTCTTCAAGTCTCTTGGAGCAGAGAGAGTGGTGCTCTCAAGAGAACTGTCTCTTGATGAGATAAAGACAATAATAGAAAAAAGCGATATCGAGACGGAGGTATTTGTTCACGGAGCGCTCTGTGTCTCATATTCAGGCCGATGCATGATGTCTTCGATGATAGGAGGCCGCAGCGCAAACAGAGGAAGATGTGCAGGGGCCTGCAGAAATCCATATTCTGTAGAGATCGACGGAAAGAAAATAGAGTCATTTGGGGAGTATCCTCTTTCGATGCGGGATCTTTCCGGTCTTCCTGACTTAAAGCGCCTTGCAAAGACAGGAGTCGATTCCCTGAAGATCGAGGGCAGGATGAAGGATGTGACCTATGTGACAGGTGTAGTCTCCCTTTATCGCAAGTATCTTGATATGCTTTCAGAAAATCCCGATATTGACTATGCCATAGAGAGTAATGATCTAAAAAGGCTCTTCTCACTTGGCAACCGGGGCTTTTTCACGGACACCTGGTACTTTTCGAGAAATGATCCTTCAATGATGAATTCCGAGGACTCTTCCTTTATGCGGGATATAAAGGATGAGGAAAAGAGTTATGAAGAGGGCGGTCTTCCCGTTGATATTACATTCAAGGCATATGCAGGAGAGCAGCTTTTGCTGTCACTGAAATGCGAAGGCAGAGAGGTGTCGGTTCCCGGCCCTGATTGCGAAGCGGCCAAAAACAGCCCGCTTACGAAGGAAAATCTTTCTGAAAAGCTCTCAAGGCTTGATACAAAAAACACCTTTTTTAAAGCAGGAAAGATCACTGTCCTTCTTTCAGAGGAACCTCCATTTGTCCCCATGTCGCTTCTTAAGGAAATGAAGAGGGAGGCGCTTTCAAAGCTTTCAGATTCTTTCCTTAAAAAAAGAAGTGATGCGGTCTCACCGGAAAGTGCGGATTTTGAAAGAAGTGAACAGTCTTTCAAGAAGACTGAGACATTTGTGCTTGTTTCAGATCCAAAGCAGCTTTTGCGGCTTTCTACTCTTAAACATGATTTTTCCGTGATCATACCTTCAAGACTCTTTTTGATGAACAATGGCGCGATGCGGGAGAAAGTCATAGATATCATTTCTTCGCTTAAGAAGACCAAAAAAAGAATATATCTTCTCTTTCCGAGGATATTCAGAAAAAGGGTATTTGAAGATGCCGTGACTCTTCTTTCGATAGTTGAGAGAAGCGGCCTGTCAGGCATATTTGTGACAGGCTATGACGCACTTTCCTTCCTTCTTGAAAAGGGCTTTGATAAAGAAAAGATATTCCTGTCCCCGGACATCTATGTGATGAATGAAAGAGCAAAGGCCTTTTTTGGATCCCTTTCGCTCTTTAACTCCTCAGTTCCTCTTGAACTTAATGAAGGTGAGATCAGCCACAGGAACAATTCCGATTCCTTGATGATGGTCTATGGACGATATACCCTTATGCAAAGCGCTGTCTGTATTTACAAAAACGCTTATGCCTGTGAGGAAAGGGAGGAGCATGAGCATGATATTTTTCTGACTGACAGGAAGAATATGGTCTTTCCCGTGAAGAAGGATTGCTCAGACTGTGTCAATCTTGTTTTAAACTCCCTTCCGACAAACCTCATCAGCAGTCTTTCGAGCTTGAAGGACTATGGTATTTCAAGGTATCTCCTCTCGTTTACGACTGAAAAAGAGGAGGAGATGAAAAAGGTCATTGAGGATTATTATCTGGCTCAGTCAGGCTCCCAGGTAAGCTATAGCGGTTCTTATACCCGGGGACACTTCGGACGCGGGGTGGAGTGAGACAGATGGTACATTTCCTTACCCTTGTTTCAAGATTTACCATATTGATCTGGCTCTCGCTTTTTGCCTACGAGGGCTTCCTTTCGATATCAGACAAAAACTCTTTGGAGAGAAAAAGAGGAAGGCAGTCGCGGCAGGTGTTTTATACCTTTCTCATTTTCTTAAATGCGATGGCCGTGATCTTTTTTAATGCATCAAACGAGGCCTCAAAGGAGGGCGTTTTACCTGATAATATCAAAGACCTGTTTTTGCTTGGCATCGGTTTTACGATCATCATATTATTCTTCGCTGTATTTAACAGGCTACTTTCCGGGCTCTCGGTCGTATTTACGAATTTTTGCGTGATCCTCCTTGCGACGGGTTTTTTCATGCAGACGAGACTTGACAATACGAGAGCCTTTCGGCAGATGCTCTTTGCTCTGGTATCGATCCCGATAGCGGCGGTCTTTGTATTCATAATGCCGCGCCTTAATGCAAACAGGTATCTAGCGATCATTGCGGCGGTACTTGGGATAGCCCTTCTTGCAATAGTCCTCATCGCAGGGAAGACCACCTATGGCGCAAAGCTGAATATCACGATAGGCCCGATCACTCTCCAGCCTTCGGAATTTGTAAAGATATTATTCGTTTACTTTATCGCGGTCTTTCTCTATCTTGACAGCTCATTTAAAGGAATAATAATAGTGAGTGCTCTTTCAGGTGCCCATATGCTGATCCTTGTGATGTCAAAGGACCTCGGGAATGCTGCGATCTTCTTCATTATCTTCCTCATAATGCTTTATGCTGCGACAGGAAGGTATGAGTGGCTTTTGATCGGAGCCGCCCTCGCGGCAGTAGCCTTGATAGTCGCTTATTTTGCGCTCCCTCATGTGAGAGTGAGGTTCATAGCCTGGGCAGATCCTTTGAGCTATCCCGACAATGAGGCATATCAGCTCTGCCAGTCGCTTTTTGCGATAGGGACGGGAGGCTGGTTTGGCTCGGGCCTTACCATGGGTATGCCGACAAAGATACCGCTCAACCATTCCGATTTCATTTTCGCTTCGATCGCGGAGGAGATGGGTATCCTCTTTGGTGCGGTGATGATACTCATTTATGCGGGTATTTTCATTCTTACCTTAAAACCCTCCTTCGGAAGGGATTCAAAGTTCCTTCGACTGTTTTCGATAGGGCTTGCGGTATCACTCGCTTCGCAGACCTTCATTATGATCGGGGGTGTTATCAGGCTCATACCGTCGACCGGTGTTACCCTTCCCTTTGTGAGCTACGGCGGAAGCTCTCTTATCTCCTCAATGATAATATTCGGCTGTATACAGGGCATCTACAGGCTTTCCGGTACGAAGGAGGCATAGAGTCTTATTCATGGATAATGAATTAAGAGAAGAAAATGTGAATAAGAAAAAGCGGGGAAGGAAACGATATGTGCTTATAACATACGTTTTCCTCGGTCTTTTTCTGCTGCTTCTTGTAAGGCTCCTATTCTTTACAGCAGTAGAGAGCGAGGACTTTATAAACAGTTCCTACAATCCGAGACTTACAAAGCTTTCGGAGACGGTCGTAAGAGGGAAGATCAAAACATCTGATGATGTCATTGTCGCTGAGACGATAACAAATGATGACAAAACCGAGGTTCGAAATTACCCCAAAGGCCCCATGTACGCCCATGCAGTCGGATATTCCGTGAACGGTTCACTCGGTGCCGAAAAGGATTTCAATTTCCGTATGATGAGAAGCCACATCTTTTTTTTGAAGAGAATATATCTTGAGCTTTCCGGAGAGAAGCTTCCCGGGGACGATCTTGTTCTCACAATTGATTCAAAGCTTCAGGAAGCAGCCTACTACGGGATGGGGGATTATGACGGCGCTGTGATAGCGCTTGAACCTGATACGGGTAAGGTGCTTTGCATGGTTTCAAAGCCCGACTTTGATCCCAATACTATAAAGGCGGATTGGGACTCCATTATATCAGACAGTACATCCTCTGTACTTTTAAACCGTACTACCCAGGGACTCTATCCTCCGGGCTCGGTCGCGAAAGTCCTCACAGCCCTTGAGATGATGGAGGAAGGGAAGGCAGATACATTTTCGTACGAGTGTGAGGGCGAAGAGGAGAGAGAGGGCTACACCATCCACTGCTACAGATCAACGGCGCATGGAACGGAAGACTTCGCATCCGCCTTCGCGGATTCCTGCAATGTGGCCTTCGGAAATATGGGGCTCATGCTCGACAAAAACCGGCTGTCATTGCTATCAGATCGTCTTCTGTTCAACAAAAAGCTTCCGACTGCTCTTTCGAATACCGAAAAAAGCAGTTTCAATATTACCGATAATGACCCGGAGGCTCTTGTCATGCAGACTGCAATAGGACAGGGAAAGACTCTTGTCACCCCGCTTCATATGGCAATGCTTGCAAGTGCAGTCGCAAATGAAGGGGTCATAAAGGAGCCTTTCATTTCCGACTCGATAGAAAACGCGGACGGTGGAGTGGTAAAGACCTACAAGGGAAAGACTTATGGCTCTGTCATGACAAAGGAAGAGGCGGAAAAAATGAAGGAACTGATGCGGCTTGTGATCACCGACGGCACCGGACAAGGCCTTCTCTCGGATGACTATACCGCCTACGGAAAGACAGGAACCGCCGAATATTCGAGTGACAAAGACAAAACACACAGCTGGTTTATGGGCTTTGCAGAGAAAGACGGAAGGAAGATCGCAGCAGCAGTCATCATGGAGGGCGCCGGTACATCCTCTGCACATGCCATTCCGCTTACAAAAAGCCTCTTTGATACATATTTTCAAAACGAATGAAATGAGATATACTTTCTCTCATGGTTTATATGCATCCATTCTATCGAACTGCAAAGCTTCCAAGCGACAGGAAGATCAAGAACTGTATTTCAAAGGGAACCCCGGTACCGGGGCTTTTTCTTATCGCGCTCTCTGAGAGGGAGGATGAGCTTTTTACCATTTTTTCGGATATTGAGCTTCTCCATCCTCCGATGAAGGGAAAGGAATTTGATATAGTTGGTTTCGCGGCAGGACCCACACGCGCGAAGGAGCTCATACGACTTATAATCGAAGATATAATGACAGAGACCGGTGACATAAGCAAAAAAGCGGTTTGTTATTATTTTTCAGGGGATACGGAGGACAGAAAAAGATAATGGGTGTCCTTCGTGTAATCGGGATGATACTTGGTATCCTCCTTCTTATATTCCTCGCGCTGATCCTCTATCTTCTCTTCTCGCCGTTCACATATTCTGTCGATATAAGGCTTTATGAGAAGAGCAGGATAGCTTTCAGGCTCGGCGATATACTCCGGCTCTTTTCCGTGAAGTATTTACGCGAGGGCGAAGGTCAGCTTACGATAGAATTTCTTTTCGGTCTCATAAAGCTCCATCCAAAAAAGAAGAAAGGGCCTGAGAAGGAAGAGAAAGAAGAAAAGTCCGAGGAAGAAAAGAAAAAGGAAAAGGAAAAAGCGGCTGCGGCAAAGAAGGAGAGGAGCAAAAAACTTAAAAAGGTATTTGAAGACAAGGAAGCATTCAAGGTCTTTTTGAAAAGGCTGATGAAGCTTTTGAAGAAGATCTTCCCTCATATAAGATATGCGGACTTTGATTTTGCGCTCCAGTCCCCTGATTCGACGGGAACTCTCACGGGAGTTATGTCCCTTGTTCCTTTTGTTTATGGCAGACATATATCTATAAGGCCGGATTTCTCGGCTGAGAAGGCTTACGGAAGAGGAAGGATAGTAATTTCCGGAAAAATTTTCATTTTTTATGTTATTTATATTATAATCGGTATGTTTACCGACAAACGCTCAAAGAAGTTCTTAAAGGCACTTATCGCCTTCATAAAGGAATCAAGAAAAAGCAAGAACAAGAAATAGGAGGAACCAGAAAAATGGAAAAAGAAACAGTTGTATTTGATTCTGCAGTGAAGTCCCTTATGGAGGGGATGGATGCTTATCTTTCCGCAAAGACAGTGGTCGGTGAGCCTGTACAAGTCGGCGATACAGTGATAGTTCCTCTTGTGAATGTTTCCTTCGGTGCAGGTGCAGGTGCTTTTTCAAACAATTCGAGCGGTTCCGGAGGAGGTATGGGCGGAAAGCTCTCTCCCTCAGCAGTCCTCGTTTTAAAGGACGGAAACGCAAGGCTCATAAATATCGCAACGCATACAGGACTTGACAAGCTCCTTGATATGATTCCCGATTTTGTGGAGAAGTTTATGAGCAAGAAATCTCATGCAGGAGATTCCGAGGAGGAAGTAAAGGCAAGAGAGGTAGCGGGCGAGGCTATAAAGGAAGAGGTATTCAAGGATTCGGAAGTAAAGAGCGAAATGAATGGCTGAAAAAGAAAACGCTGCAGAGCGGGAACTCTGCAGCGTTTTTTTTTTGATTTGAAATAACCTTAAGCTCTTTCAACTTTTTTGCTTCGAAGGCAGCTCGTGCAAACATGAAGTCTCTTGGGAGAGCCGTCAACAATGCACTTAACTGATTTCACATTCGAATTCCAGATGCGGTTCGACCTTCTGTGCGAATGGCTCACCTTGATACCGAAATGAGCGCCCTTTCCGCATACATCACATTTTGCCATCTATATTCACCTCCTGATCGATTCAGCAAAAATACAACTTGAACATATTATCAGAGGAAGTGGCAAAACGCAAGCACAAAAAGCAATTGTTTTTTACAGGGATATTTTTTATAATTACACAATGCGTTTTTAGTGTTGAACAGGAGGAACCTTATGCAGGGACTCGGTACATTTGAAAACTCAAACGGAAAGGTGATCATCGATACGGATGTTATCGCGAATTTTGCCGGTGCCGTAGCCGTAGAGTGCTTCGGGATCGTCGGGATGGCTGCCGTAAACATGAGGGATGGCCTGGTAAAGCTTCTTAAAAAGGATCACCTGTCACATGGGATAGATGTCAATGTTGATGAAAATAATGAGATATCATTTGATTTCCATCTCATAATCTCATACGGCATAAGTATAGGCACGGTTTCCGACAATCTCAGAGAGACCGTGAAATACAAGGTCGAGGAGTTTACCGGGATGAAGGTAAGGCGTATAAATATCTATATTGACGGACTTCGCGTCATCGATTAAGGAGGTATTTTTTCGAAAATGGGCATGACTTCGATCGATGCGTCACAGATATCAAAATGCTTCCTCTCAGGTGCGAAGACCATCGAAAAAAACAAGGATTTCATAAATGAGTTGAACGTCTTCCCTGTTCCGGACGGCGATACCGGAACCAATATGACGGCTACTATAATGGCAGCCGCAAAAGAGGTCGTCGCTGCCTCTGAAAATGATATGGCTGCTGTCTGCAAGGCCATGTCCTCCGGATCACTTCGCGGAGCAAGAGGAAATTCAGGCGTAATATTGTCACAGCTTTTGAGAGGCTTTACAAAGCTGATCAAGACTGAAAAGACGCTTGATGTAAAATTGCTTTCGCTTGCAATGCAAAACGCCTGTGATACCGCTTACAAGGCTGTCATGAAGCCTATGGAGGGAACGATACTCACTGTGGCAAGAGGCGCGGCGGAAAAGGCAAAGAGCCTCTCAGAGTCTACCGATGACATAGTTTTCTTTGCAGAGGAGATCGTAAAGGAAGCAGAGGAGATATTGAAAAAAACTCCCGAGATGCTTCCGGTCTTGAAAGAGGCGGGAGTTGTTGACTCAGGCGGGCAGGGGCTCGTATGTGTGCTCCAGGGTGTCAGGGATTTCCTTCAGGGCAAGGAGATAGACCTTTCCCTTGAATCCTTTGATGAGGAAAATAAGAAAGAGGAAAAAGAGGAATCCGCTTTTTCATACGAAGCGGCCTTTAGGATACTTCCATCCGCAGTCTTTACGGATGCTGACGAGTCAGAGATGAAGCGTTATTATGCTTCCATTGGTGAGAATGTTTATATTTCAAGGACTGTCGAGGATGTCTGCGTCACATTAAGGACAAACGATCCCGGGCATGTCCTTACCAAGGCGCTTTCCTTCGGTCCTCTGACCTCAGTCTCTATTGTGAATGACCGCCTTGAACCGAAAAAGAAGGGTGATAATTCTCTCACTGAGTTTTTCAAGAGACCGGAAACGGAGAGTGCTCCAAATGAGCAGATCAAAAAAGAGGAGCATGTCTCTGAAAAGAAGGAGATCGCCTTCGTTGCGGTATCTATCGGAAAGGGCTTGAATTCTATATTTAAGGAGCTTGGTGCGGACTTCGTCATAGAAGGCGGACAGACGATGAATCCTTCCACGGAGGATATATTAAAGGCCGTAAAGAAGGCAAACGCAAAGACCTGTATAGTTCTTCCGAACAACAAAAATATCATTCTTGCCGCAAACCAGGCCCGTGATATAGCTACGGACTGTGAGGTCATAGTCCTTCCCACAAAGACCATTCCGCAGGGGATCTCGGCTCTCATTAATTATATTCCCGAGGAGTCTGCCCACGACAATGCGAAGAGGATGCTTAAAGAGATAGACGCGGTAAAGTCCGCTGAGATCACCTATGCAGTCCGGGATACGAAGATCAATGATCATGTGATCCACAAGGGTGATTACATGGGGATCGGCGACAAGGGGCTTCTTTCCGTAAATCCCGATATCCAGGAGACCTTCGTGGAACTTCTGAATTCCATGCTTACTGAGGAAAGTTCTCTTGTTACAGTATACTTCGGTAAGGACGTAAAGAAAAAAGAACTGAAAAAGATTGAAGATCGGCTCAGAGAAAGCTTTCCGGAGATCGAATTTGAGATCGAAGAGGGCGGGCAGCCGGTTTATTACTTTATCATTTCAGTGGAGTGACTATCCTGATGACAGACGAAAATGTATCTTCAATAAGGACCCTGAAGGGCATCGGTGAAAAAACCGAAGCCCTTTTTAATAAACTGAATATCTATAACCTTGATGATCTGATAGCCTATGCTCCAAGGGCTTATTATCTTTACAAAAAGCCCGTAAGCTCATATGAGGAGATCGAAACAGGGATTAAGCAGGCTTTTTTCATGTGTGTCGACCAAAGAGCAACGGTAAAAAAGGGAAGAGTTAATGTTACGATACTGAAAGGAATTGACAGAAACGGCATTAAGCTTGAAATGGTCTGGTTCAATATGCCTTATCTAAGGTCTACCCTTATGACCGGCGAAAGCTATGTCTTCTATGGTCTTGTGAAGGAGATATCAAGGGATGGAAAGGTAAGCCTTGAGCAGCCGCTCACCTTTTCTCCCGAAAAATATGATGAGATGATGCGCTTTCCGCAAGGGGTCTATCCCCTTACGAAGGGTCTAACAAACAATGCTGTGAAAAAGGCGGTAATGGCGGCCTTTGAGGCAAAGGGTGAGATGAAGGATTTTCTTCCGGATGAGCTTCTTTTGAAAAGAGCTTTGCCTCCACTTTCAAAGGCCCTTTTTGACATTCATTTTCCGGATGATATGGAAAAACTTAAAGCCGCAAAGGAAAGGCTGTATTACAACGATTTTCTTTTTTTTCTTCTGAAGGAAAAGATGGATGTTTCCGGTGAAAGAGTAAAAAACACCTTTCATCTTGAAAAAAGGGAAGAGTTTGACAGAGTGGTGCATAGCCTTCCCTATCCTCTCACTGAGGGACAGAAGAAAGCAATTTCTGATATCACATCGGATTTCAACGGACCTGTTGTCACAGAGCGGCTTATCCAGGGGGATGTTGGATCCGGAAAGACTCTCGTAGCTTTTCTCTCAATGCTCCTCATGGTTGAAAACGGCTACAAGGCTCTTCTCATGGCGCCGACGGAGGTTCTTTCAAAACAGCATCTCATTACCTTCAAAAAGTATATTGAGGACTTTTCTCTTCCCTATGACGTAGTGCTCCTGAATTCGGATGTGAAGGGAGCAAAGAGGAAAGAGGCTCTTGAAAAGATAAAGAAGTCTTCGGGAATTTTTATAATCGGGACCTCTGCCCTCATCACGAAGGCGCGGGAATATGAAAATGTCGGGATAGTGATCACAGACGAGCAGCATCGTTTTGGAGTGAAGCAGCGAAAGGCTCTTATGGACAAAGGCTTGCATCCCTTCTCCATCCTTCTTTCCGCGACGCCGATCCCACGTACTCTTGCCCTGATACTCTATGAGGGAATGAATATCACGGTAATTGAAGACAAGCCGAAAAACCGCCTTCCCATAAAAAATGCCCTGGTGAATCCGCAGAAAAGAAAGGCCTCCTATTCCTTTATGGAAAAGGAGATAAAGGCGGGACATCAGTGCTATGTGATCTGTCCCTTTGTCGAGAACAATGATGAAAAGCCCGATGTATGCGATGTGATGACATATAAGGACAAGCTAAAAAAGGCGCTGGGGAAAGATATAAAGGTTCTGATCCTTCACGGAAGGATGAGTGATGAAGAAAAGGACGGGATAATGCAGGACTTCTATGAAAGGAAAGCCGATATCCTTGTATCAACGACTGTCATTGAGGTAGGGATAGATGTTCCAAACGCTACCGTGATCATGATAGAAAATGCCGAGAGATTCGGCCTTTCGCAGCTCCACCAGCTGCGGGGAAGGGTTGGAAGAGGGGAAAGCCAGAGCTACTGCATCTTCATGGATTGTTCCGGAAAAAAAGAACCTGACAAAAAGCTTTCCGTCATAAGTTCATCGAATGACGGCTTTTACATAGCAAATGAAGACTTGAAGGAGCGGGGACCGGGAGACCTGAACGGTATCAGACAGAGCGGTGACAAGGGAAGCGGCTTTTCTTACGAGGACCTATCCGGAAATGAGATGCTCATAAAGGCTGCTGCCGAGGACGCAGACTTTATTCTTAAGGATTCGAGCGGGCTTCTTTCGGATAAATACAGTGAGCTTTCAAATCTTCTTTCTGAAAAAGAGACAGGACTTTACAAAAACCTGTGATCAATCAAGCCGTTCCACGTTTTCGAGGGTCGGGGTTACTACCATCGAATAGTTTGTATAATAGATGACAAAGCCGGTCTTTGTCCCGGGTGTCTTTTTGACTTCCTTTTTCAGGACATAGTCCACCTCAACCTTGTTTTGCTCACGCCCCTCGGAGAAATAAGCGGCAACCTGGGCGGCGGAAAGAAAAGCTTCGTCGGAGGGCTCTTTGCCATCAGTCTTTAATATCACATGGCTTCCGTGTATGGTCTTTGAGTGAAACCACCAGTCTTTTCCCGTTGCCAGTTTGAAGGTGACCTCTTCGTTTTGATAATTGTTTTTGCCGACATAGATCAAAAAGCCGTCCCTTGTCCTGAAGGAAAGAGGAGCGGCCTTCTTTTCTTTTTTTGCGCCCTTCTTCATGCCGCTTTTTTTGATGAAGCCATGTTCATAAAGCTCCTGCCTTATCTCAGCGATATCTCTTTCGTCATCTGAAAATGAAAGCGAGGTCAGGATCGATGAGAGTATTTCAATATTGTCTCTTGTGGTTTTGATACGTTCTTCAAGCGATTCCTTTGTGCGCTTCAACTTGTCATATTTCTTGAAATAGCGCTTTGCGTTTTCGATGGCGGAAAGGTCTTTGTCAAGAGGGATGGTAATATCCTCTCCTGTATGATAATCATTTGCGATAAGTTTACTCTCGCCGCCCTTCAGATTGTATCCGTAGGCCTGGAGGAGTTCGCCAAAAAGCCTGTAACGATCTGCTTTTTTTGTATCATCAAGCTGTTTTTCCTGGAGAAGAAGGGTCTTTCGGTCGCGGGAAAGAAGTGTCTCAACAGTCTTTCTGAGGCTCTCTGTCTTCTGCCTGATATTATCCTCATGATTTCTTCCCGAATAGAAAGCTTCAAGCATGGAAGATGCACAATCAAAGGGCTTTTTTTCCATATCGGAAAGTGACAAAAGATCGACAGCGCAAAACTCCGGGGAATCAAGCTTTGATGACGGGATATAGATAGCAGGAGAAAAGCGCTTTTTTGAAAGATCATTTATAAGAGTGCAAAAGGAGGAATAAAGGGCCTCTCGTTCAGGAATTGAAAGCGAATCCACATGGGAGTCGGCTGATAAGCCGCTCCTGAAGGCAAGCTCAGAGGATATCAGTGTTCCAAAGCCCGTAAAGGAATCGAGGATCGCTTTTTCGATAGTCCGATTTCCTGAAAAGACCAATTTTGAAAAGCCTTCTTCGTCGACCGAAAAGGGTGAGCATTTCCCCTCCTGAGAAGGAATGAAATAGGGCTTTTGTGGCAGAACCTCCCGGACAGAGCTTACAGAGGAGTTGATCCTCTTTATGGCATCGATGATCACATTATTCTCATCAGTGAGGATAATATTCGAATGCCTCCCCATTATCTCAAAATAAAGGCGAAAATCAGCCACATCGCCCATTTCACCGCGATGGGAGAAAGTAAGCCTTATCACTCTTTCAAAGCCGACCTGCTCGACTGATATGATGCGTCCGCCTTGACAGTATTTCCTCATAGCCATGCAAAAGGCAGGGGCGGTGTCAGGACTTTTCTTTTTTTCGTTTGTGAGATAAAGGAGTGGAAGAGAGGCGTTTGCGGAGGCAAAAAGAAAGAGAGTGCCTTCACTTGCTCCTCCCTTGATCGTGAAAAGAAGCTCATATTTTTCAGGCTGGGCTATCTTTGAAATGCTTGCGCCTTTGAGCCTTTTGTTTAGCTCATCAGAGAGAGCACAGATTGTAATGCCGTCAAAAGCCATCTTGTAAAGACCCCTTTGTTTCATTGACGTTGAAAATGGATTTAACTATAATATAATATCGGTTTTGAAAAAGAAAGGCGTTTAATTTTATGGCTTATTCCATGACTGGCTTCGGCCAGTGCACGACTGAAGGGATTCCCGGTCGGCTTACAATAGAGATCAAGTCCGTTAATCAAAGGTTTCTTGATATTTCAGTAAGGATGCCCCGTGAGCTTTCTTTTCTTGAGATGCGGCTTCGGGATACGATCAGAAAGAGGATAGTCAGGGGAAAGGTCGATGTTTTCGTTATCTTTGAAGGGAATACGAACGAAAATGTCAGCCTGAAATACAATCCGAACATTGCCCAAAGCTACCTTGAGGGAGCAAAGGAGATGGAAAGGAGCTTTGGCATCAAAAATGATATGACTGCATCTGCTCTTTCGGCTCTTCCCTATGTTTTTGAAAAGGTCACAGAACAGGCTGACGAGGATGAGATCACAAAGCTTTTTGATGATGCACTCGAGCAGGCCCTTTGCAGCTTTTCTAATGCAAGAAAAAGCGAGGGTGAGCGTCTTACAAAGGATCTTCTTCAAAAGACTGACGAGCTTCTTTCTTATGTCTCTGAGATCGAAAAACGTGAGCCCGAGATCATAGCCTCCTACAAAGAAAAGATAAGTCAGAAGCTTTCTGAGTTTTCTGATATTACAGAAGGGATAGACTCGTCCCGCCTTGCGCTTGAGGTCACTATGTATGCGGACAAGATCTGCGTAGACGAGGAGATAGTGAGACTGAAGAGCCATGTAAAGGAGACAAAAGCTGTCCTTCAAAAGGAGGGCGAGATTGGGAGGAGGCTTGACTTCCTTTCGCAGGAGATGAACCGCGAGGCAAATACCATCCTCTCAAAATCAGTTGATGTGATGACTGACAGCATAGGCGTGTCGATGAAGACCGTTATAGAAAAGATCAGGGAACAGATTCAGAATCTGGAGTAATGCCATGAAAAGAAAAGGTTTGATCACAGTTCTTTCAGGCTTTTCCGGGGCCGGTAAGGGAACCATAATGAAGCATCTTCTTGAGGAA
Source organism: uncultured Lachnospiraceae bacterium (assembly GCA_902772635.1). Classification (GTDB taxonomy): domain Bacteria; phylum Bacillota; class Clostridia; order Lachnospirales; family Lachnospiraceae; genus RUG306. The sequence continues at coordinate 33,611 of CACYBK010000086.1, forward strand.
TATCCGGGAAGGTACAACCTCTCTATCTCTGCGACCACCAGGAACAAGCGGATCGGTGAGGAGGATGGAAGGGAATACTTCTTCAAGACAAGAGAGGAATTCGAGGAGATGATCAAAAATGATGAGCTCCTTGAATATGCCGAGTTTTCCGGAAATTATTACGGAACACCAAAGGAGTATGTGAACCGTCTCGTTGATGAAGGGAAGGATGTTCTCCTGGAGATCGAGGTGAACGGTGCACTTCAGGTCAGAAAGATATTCCCTGATTCAGTTCTCCTCTTTGTGACGCCGCCAAGCGCAGAGGCGCTTAAATCAAGGCTTGTGGGAAGAAAGACAGAGAGTATGGAGGAAATAGAAAACCGGCTCTCGATCTCATCAAAGGAGTCGCTTCTCATGGACAAATATGATTATCTCATAGTAAATGACAAAGTTTCTGCTGCAGTCAAAGAGGTTCATGATATTATTGAATGCGAGATACTTCGCACCGGAAGAAATTCCGTGATGATAGAAAAGATGCAGCGCGAACTTGCTTTGTACAAAAAATAATTATTTTTGAAAGGAGTTTTCAAATGATACACCCTTCTTATGTAGAACTTATGAAGGTGGTAAACAAGGATGCCATCGTAGGTGAGGAGCCTGTGATCAACAGCCGTTACAGCATAGTCTGCGCTACGGCAAAGAGAGCAAGACAGATAATAGACGGCCGCGATCCGCTTGTTACAAATACCAGAGGGAAGAAGCCTCTTTCCATCGCAGTTGAAGAGCTGAACTCGGGAGTCCTGAAGATCCTTACCGAGGATGAAGTCAGAATCGAAAGAGAAAAGCAGGCAGCCTACGACGAAAAGGTCCGTGAGGAAAAGGCAAAACGACGCGAAGAAGAAAAGCAGAAAAACGAAGCGAAGAAGTCTGACAGGGGAAGATCTTCGGATTCTCTTGATGAGGAAGAGGAGTACGAGGAAGATGAGACAGTCCCCGGGGATGCGGAAGAAGCTGACAATGCTCCTTCCGATGAAGAATGAAGGTTTTCTTTAATTCCTTAGGCTGCGACAAAAATCTCTGCGATGCGGAACATATGCTTTCACTCCTTTCAGCGGAGGGACTATCCATTACCGATGATGAAGGAGAAGCCGATGTCGCGATCATTAACACCTGCTGCTTTATAAATGACGCCCTTTCCGAGAGCATAGAAAATATAATCGCTCTCGGTTCACTCAAAAAGGGCGGTCACCTCAAAGCTCTTATAGTTACGGGATGCATGGCGGAGAGGTACAGGGAGGAGATAGAGAAGTCACTTCCTGAGGTTGACTGCATTGTCGGGACAAGCGCCTATGACGAAATAGTGCCGGCCGTAAGAACAGCGCTATCAGGCGAAAAGAAGGCATTTTTGAAGGACCTTTCGATCCTTCCCGATATCTCAAAGGGCAGGATAAGATCCTTTCCTTCCTCGAGCTTTCCGCTCAAGATTGCCGAAGGCTGCAACAAGCACTGTACTTATTGCGTCATTCCTTCTATGCGGGGGCCTTACAGGTCATATCCCATTGAAGACCTTGTACTTGAAGCCGGAAAGATGTCTCTTGACTCTTCGTCTGAGGTCGTTTTGGTCGCGCAGGAGACTACGCTCTACGGTACCGATATTTACGGAAAAAAAGCGCTGCCGGATCTTATATCAAGACTTTCAGAGCTTGAGAATGTATCAAGGATCAGGATAATGTATGCCTATCCCGAGGAAGTTACAGAGGATATTTTGCTTTCGATCGCGGGGAACAAAAAGGTCGCTCATTATCTTGATATTCCCATTCAACACTGTTCCGACAGGATATTAAAGCGTATGGGGAGAAAGACCAAAAAAGAAGAACTCATCGAAAACATCAATATGATGCGTTCCATCATCCCCGATATCGCTCTTCGGACCACAGTTATGTGCGGCTTTCCGGGAGAGACAGAGGAAGACCACGAAGAACTTCTTTCCTTTATCAGCGATATGAAGTTTGACCATCTCGGTGCATTTTGCTATTCAAAGGAAGAGGGAACTAAGAGCGCAACATTCAGGGGACAGGTCAAAAAAGAGACGAAGGAGAGATGGCTTGATGAAGTAATGACTCTTCAGAAGGACATCTCAAAGGAACTTTCAGAGAAGCTTATAGGGCATACCTATGATGCCATTGTTGACGGATATCTTCCGGATGAGGACTGCGTCATCGCAAGGATATACAGGGATGCTCCTGATATCGACTCATATCTTTTCATACCGAAAGAGCCGCCCCTTATGGCCGGAACTCTTGTGAAGGTCCGGATAGAAGAAGCAAATGCTTATGATTACAGAGGAGTACTTTTAGAATGAATCTGCCAAACAAGCTGACGATACTCAGAGTTATTATGGTTCCTTTCTTCGTCATCCTTCTTCTTGCGTGGCCGGACTGGTTTTTGATGAGGGTGATCGCGGACATTATCTTTATAGCCGCATCGATCACAGATTTTCTGGATGGTCATATCGCGCGAAAGAGGAATCTCATCACGAATTTCGGGAAATTCATGGATCCTCTTGCGGACAAGCTTCTCGTGGTATCCGCTATGATATGCCTGACCTCACTTTCCTGGCTTCCTGCCTGGTTTACGATCATCGTTGTGGCGCGCGAGTTTTTCATCAGCGGCTTTCGTCTCATTGCGGTTGAGAACGGGAAGGTGATCGCTGCCGGCTGGTGGGGAAAATTCAAGACCGCTTTTTCTATGATAATGATAATCGTCATGGTCCTTCACATTGATAATATTGTGATCTATGTGATAGAGCAGATACTGATGTGGGTATCCCTGGCACTTACGGTTATCTCCATGATCGACTATGTTGTAAAGAACAAAGAGGTTCTGAAGGAGCAGAAATGATGGAAGGCCTTTATTCAACCGCTCTTTCGATCAAGGAGCTTTCAAAAGAGCTTTTTCTATTGCTCAAAAAAATGAATCTTCGTATCACTGTTGCTGAGTCCTGTACCGGAGGTCTTCTTTCGGATGCGCTTGTTTCGGTGCCCGGTATATCAGAGGTCTTTCCCGGCGGCTTTGTTACTTATTCTGACGATATGAAGGCAGAGATTCTTTCAGTTTCCAGAAAGTCGCTGCTTTCCCATACTGCAGTAAGCCCTGAGGTTTCAAGGCAGATGGCTCTCGGTGCAAAGCAAAGAGCATGTACTGACATTGCACTTTCAACAACGGGCTATGCGGGACCGGACGGCGGGACTTTTGAAAGACCCGTTGGTACTGTTTTTATCTCCTGTGCCTATAAGGATATGGTCGTGACAAGAGAGTTTCACTTTGAAGGCGAGCGTGAAGCGATAAGAAGGAAGGCTGTAAGAAACGCTCTTTTGCTTTCAATTGATGCTCTTTCGGGAAAGTGGGAATAATATATGCGGGTTATAGCAGGTTCAAAAAGGAGCATCCCGCTTGTCGCACCGGAGGGGTTAGTCGCCCGTCCCACATCAGACAGGATAAAGGAGACTCTTTTTAATATATTAAATCCTATAATACCCGGAGCTCTTTTTCTTGATCTTTTTTCAGGCAGCGGACAGATAGGAATAGAGGCTTTGAGCAGGGGAGCAAAGCGGGCAGTCTTTGTCGATTCCGACAGGAGAAGCATTAGTGCCATCAAGGAAAACATAAAGAAGACTGACTTTTTGGAGTGCTCCGAGATACAAAACCGTTCGGTCTCGTCCTTTATTGCCACATATTCGTTCAAAGAGCCTTTTGATATTATTTTTATGGATCCGCCCTATGATATGCGGGAAGAGAATATTATTCTTGAAGATATATTAAAGCACGATCTTTTGAGTAAGGACGGACTTATAGTCTCAGAGTGCGCGAGCGACAACCGTTTTTATGAAAAGCTCCCGAAAGGGCTTTGCCTGAAGAGGGTAAAGGACTATGGAAAGAGCAATAATTGCCATATTTTTATGGAAAGGGATCAGAACGAAAAATAATGAAAAAGGCTATATACCCCGGAAGCTTTGATCCTGTGACTCTGGGGCATCTTGATATAATAAAGAGGGCTGCCATGATCTTTGATGAGCTTACCATCCTCGTCATGGACAACAGCCAAAAGTGTAAGTTGTTTTCTGCTGATGAGCGTGTTAATATGATCAGTGGGCTTCTTTGCGATATTAAAAATGTCAGGGTATCCTCCTGGAGCGGACTGCTTGTTGACTATGCAAAGGAGAGCGGCGCCAATATCATAGTCAGAGGGCTTCGTACCACCACGGATTTTGAATATGAGCTTCAGATGGCGCATACAAACCACCTTGAATATGACTCGCTTGAAACAGTTTTTCTGACAACTGCGCTTTCGTATTCTTATCTTTCTTCTTCAGTAGTGAGGGAATTTGCTTCCTACGGCGGGGACATATCGTCCTTCGTACCCGAAAGTATTATCCCCATGATAGAGGAAAGATATAGAGATATCGGAATCAAGAACAAAAAAGGATAAAGGACAAAAGAGCAATGAAAACCGAAAAAAGTGAGATTGAAATAGTTATCGAAGAGATAGAGGATTATCTCGATACCTGCAAGAGCGCTCCCCTTTCTTCGACCAAGATACTCGTGAATCGTGACGAGATAGACTCACTTATCGAGGAATTGAAAAAGAAAACTCCCGCAGAGATCCGGAAATTTCAAAAGATCATATCAAACCAGGAGGCTATCCTTGCTGACGCGAGGAAGAAGGCTGACACGATCATCGAAGAGGCGCATCTTCAGAACGACAAGCTGGTTTCAGAGCATGTGATCATGAATGAGGCTTACGACAGGGCAAACAAGGTGGTGGAGCTTGCTACGAAGCAGGCGACTGAGATGCTTGACAAGGCGACTCTCGAAGCCAATGATATCAAGACCTCTGCCATAGAATATACGGACGCGCTTCTCAAGAAGGTTCAGGACATAATCGTAGCCTCGATAGATACGACAAAGATCAGGACGGACCAGTTCCTTGAACAAATGCAGGGCCACCTTGATACGGTGACCGGAAACAGGCTTGAGCTTTCGCCTGACCCTGCAAAAACTGTCATGAATTCCACTATGCCATACCGTGTACAGAAGCCTGAACCAAAGCCTGCGGTTACCGGCATCAGTGTCGCTTCCGTGATGAACTCAAAGAATCAGCAAAAAGCCGGGGCTGAGGGCACAGTGGGAACTGCAGCTGCATCACAGCCTTCACAGGCGCAGGGAAGTGCTCAAACCAAAGGTCAGACAGAGTCCAAGGCAGAAAATAATGCAGCAGCACAGGACAGTGGCGCTGACCAAAAGGCTCATAATGGCGTTGACGTTCCGGAGCAGTTCTTCAATAAAGACTGATATAGAAGAAAAACAGGAATGATTAGGCATCCTTTTCATTGAAGGTGAAAGGGATGCCGTTTTTTGGTGATAGGCTTTTTTTATTCATGAAAAACTATACGGTTTTAAAAAGGGATGAGGGACAGACTCTCATAAAGTATCTTCGAAGGATATTGAAAAGCTCCGGGGATCCCTTTATTTACAGGATGCTTAGAAAGAAGAACATCACACTTTCAGGAAAAAAGGCAAGCGGGAAAGAGATCATCATGGAGGGGGATGAAGTCAAGATCTTTCTTTCAGACGAGACCTTTCTGAAGATGAGCGGGGTAGAAGAAAAGGAGCTCTTTATAAAGACGGACATAAAGCCCCTTATCATATTTGAAGATGATGATATGATAATATCTTCAAAACCCGCCGGCATCCTTTCGCAGAAGGCGGATCAAAGCACCGTATCAATGAATGATATATTGCTTTCATATCTTGAAGAAAAAAATGCTACAGCTTCCGGTGACATCTCCTTTCATCCCTCTATTTCAAACAGGCTTGACAGAAATACCAGCGGTCTTATTTTTTTTGCCAAGACCTACAGGGGGCAAAACTTTCTTTCTGCTGTTTTGCGGGACAGAGCCCTGAAAAAATATTATCTTGCCGTGATCCACGGAGTGCTTGAAGAGGAGGGGGAGAAAAGCGCTTATCTTTCAACGGATCCGAAGGAAGAAAAAAATATGGTAAGTGTGTCAGACAGCCCGTCTGAAAGCACAAGAGAGATAAGAACAGGATTCAGGACAATGTCTATATCTTTGGACAGACGATTTTCTCTCGTTGAATGCGATCTCATAACCGGCGCAAAGCATCAGATCAGGGCCCATCTTTCATTTCTTGGGCATCCTGTGCTTTTTGACAGAAAATACGGGGATATGAAAAAAGATGAAAGCTTATCTTTCCCCGGGAAAAAGAGGCAGCTGCTTCACGCGTACAAAGCTGTTTTTCCCGACAAGAGAGAGTTCACCGCACCAATTCCCGATGATATAAAAAAAGCGCTTTCCTTTTTTAAATTGGAGATATAGAAATTGCCTACATGGAAATCAAGAGGTCTGAGGGGCTCCGGCCTTGAGGACATGATCAATCTTACAAACAATGTCTACAGGGAAAAAGCCCTTGCTCTCATACAAAAGATACCGACTCCCATTACGCCCATCAATATAGACAAGGAAACCCGTCATATCACGCTTGCCTACTTCGACCAAAAATCCACGGTTGATTACATCGGGGCGGTACAGGGGATACCTGTGTGCTTTGACGCAAAGGAGTGTAAAACAAAGAGATTTCCCCTTGCAAATATTCATGAGCACCAGATCAATTTCATGAAGGAGTTTGAGAAACAGGAGGGCATAGCCTTTTTCCTTATATATTTTACGCAGGAGGACAGGTATTATTATTTAAGGCTTAGTGAAGCCCTGGTTTTCTGGGAGCGTATGGAAAACGGCGGATCAAAAAGCTTTGAAATATCTGAGCTTTCAGAGGATTATTTTTTTGAAACAAATAATCCTTCTTTCATTCCTTATCTTGAGATGGTGAAGAAAGATATCCTTGACAGGACTGAAGATAATCCATTATAATTCAACGCATTAACATAGTAGCGTGGTAGCACACTAAAGTGAAAGGACGATTATGAACAAGGTTATACATACCCCCGAGGGTGTAAGGGACATCTACGGGGAGGAGTTCGACGAGAGGAACGAATTGAAAAGAAGGATGACAGAGGCGATCGAAGCCTTTGGCTACAAGGGGGTCGAGACTCCTTCGATCGAATTCTTTGATGTCTTTTCGAAGGAGATAGGCACAACTCCTTCAAAGAATCTTTATCGTTTTTTTGACAGGGAGGGAAATACCTTAAGCCTTCGTCCCGATTTCACGCCCGGGGTCTGCCGGCTTGCGGCGTCTCATTTTTCATGTGAGGACGGGCCACAGAGGCTCACATATTCCGGGAATGTATTTGTGAATTATCTTTCCTACAAGGGGAGGCTCAACGAATCAAATGAGATAGGGGCCGAGCTTTTGTTTGATGACTCGGTGGACGCTGACTGCGAGGTGATAGCGGCCTGCTGTGAGGCGCTTTCCATGACCGGACTGTCTGAATTTACGATAGCACTCGGACACTCGGACATCCTTCGGGGACTGATCAGGTATGGAAAGCTTTCAGAGGATGAGGAGATCGTCAAAAACTATATTACAAATCATAATAATTACGGTCTTTTTGAGTTCCTTGATGAGAAGGGTACAGATGAAGCCATAAGAGAGATATTTGAACTTGTTTTGAATCATAATGAAAACTCTTCGTTTGATGAAAGGCTTCTTGAACTTTCAAAGCCTTATCCGCTGATCAGGGACGGTCTTAAGAGGCTCTCTGATATATACGAACTTTTGAAGCTTTACGGTGTGGCGATCCATGTTTCAATTGACCCCGGGCTGATCTCGAGATTTTCATATTACACCGGGATCATATTTACCGGCTTTGCCTTTGGTACAGGCGAGCCCGTAGCGGCGGGGGGAAGATATGACGAGCTTTTGAAAAGCTTCTCATCAGAAGGCCCTGCGGTAGGCTTCGCGCTTTTCACCGATGAAGTATATACAGCGCTCAAATCAAAGAAGATAAGTCTTGCAAGGGGAAGAGCCGAAAAAGTGATAGAGTATTCTGAAGAAGAGAAGGCAGGAGCCATAAAAGAAGCCATGGAGCTTCGGCGTTCGGGCACCGTAGTTACTATTAAAAGGAAGTGTGAAGAGTAATGGAAAACGACAGTATGATCACTGTAGCCCTCGGAAAAGGGCGCCTTGCAAAAAAGGCAATGGAATGCTTTGAAAGGATAGGTATTTCCTGCGATGAAATGAAGGAGCCCGATACCAGAAAGCTCATATTTGAAAATAATGAAAAGGGCTATCGTTTTTTCCTTGCAAAGAGTCCGGATGTCCCTACCTATGTGGAATACGGGGCAGCGGATATCGGCATCGTGGGAGAGGATACGATACTTGAAGAGGGAAGGACGGTCCACGAGGTCCTCGACCTTCATTTCGGAAAATGCAGGATGTGCATTGCCGGACCTGAAAGCGCGGAGAGCCTGTTTAACGGGAACTCGATGATCAAGGTCGCTACGAAGTATCCGAGGATAGCGAAGGATTATTTTTACAACAAAAAGAACAGAACGGTTGAGATCATCAAGCTGAACGGCTCTGTCGAGCTTGCGCCGATAGTCGGACTTTCGGATCTCATCTGCGATATAGTGGAGACCGGGACTACGCTTTTTGAAAACGGACTGAAGATCTATGATACAGTCTGTCCGCTCTCCGCAAGGATGATAGTAAATCAGGTCTCAATGAAGATGAAGCGGGAGAGGATAGATTCACTGATAAAGGCATGGAAGGAGCTTGAAGAATAATATGAAAAAACTGACTGTCGATGAAAAAAGCATAAATCAGGTACTTTCGGAGCTGCTTTCAAGAAAGAACTCGTCTTATGACGAGAGGGAAGCGATAGTTCGTGATATAATAGAGGATGTTCGTGTAAACGGCGATAAGGCGCTTTTTTCCTACACGAAAAAATTTGATCAGGCAGATATCAACAAGGACAATGTCAGGGTTTCGGATGAAGAGATCAAAAGCGCCTATGAAAACGTCTCTGATGAGTTTATCAATGTCATAAGAAAGGCTATAAAGCGGATCAGGGCCTTTCATGAGAGGCAGAGACAGAACTCCTGGTTTGAGGCAGCCGATGGTACTATCCTCGGCCAGCGCGTGATCCCGATAGACCGAGCCGGAGTATATGCTCCCGGTGGAAAGGCGGCTTATCCTTCCTCAGTGCTAATGAACGTGATCCCTGCTCAGGTTGCCGGAGTCGATGAGATCATCCTCCTTACTCCCTGCGGGAAGGACGCAAGAGTTGATGAAAGGACGGTAGTTGCTGCAAAGGAGGCGGGAGTAGACTACATATTCAAGGCCGGAGGAGCTCAGGCTATCGCTGCTATGGCATATGGCACTGAGAGTATACCCAAATGCTCAAAGATCACAGGTCCCGGAAATATATTCGTTGCTCTTGCAAAAAAGCAGGTCTTTGGTTCCGTCGGCATAGATTCAGTCGCAGGCCCCTCAGAGATCACGGTGCTCACGGATGGGAGCGGAAATGCAAAATATATTGCCGCGGATCTTCTTTCACAGGCGGAGCATGATGAGATGGCCTCGGCCATACTTGTGACGACTTCAAAGAAAGCCGCGGATGAAATAGAGCGCGAGATCAATGCCTTCGTTCCAACTATGGAGAGAAAGGCTATAATAGAAAAGTCTCTTTCGGATTTTGGATATATACTGATCACCGAAAACATGAATGAGGCCATTGAATGTGTGAATGCAATTGCGCCCGAACATCTTGAGATAATCACAAAGGACCCCTTTACTACAATGACCTATATCAAAAATGCAGGGGCTGTCTTTCTCGGTGAGTATTCCTCGGAGCCGCTCGGAGACTATTTCGCGGGACCGAATCACATCCTTCCGACAGGAGGGACAGCGAGATTCTTCTCGGCTCTTTCGGTCGACGACTTCGTAAAGAAACAGAGCATCATCTCGTTTTCAAAAGAGGCACTTGGTACCATGCACAAAGACATCGAATGCTTTGCTGAGAATGAAGGGCTTTTTGCCCACAAAAATTCAATTGCGGTAAGGTTTTCTGAAGAATAAATCTGGAAAGGAAAAAAATGGCAGAAAAAAAGAGGATTGCAGAAGTCACAAGAAAGACTCTGGAGACCGATATCTCCATCAGCCTCACCATAGACGGAAGCGGCATATATGATATCGATACGGGGATAGGCTTTTTTGATCATATGCTTTCGGCCTTTTCCCGTCACGGCTTCTTTGACCTTTCCGTGAAAGCGAAAGGGGATCTTTCCGTTGACTGTCATCATACGATAGAGGACACCGGCATAGTGCTCGGAGAGGCAATAAAGAAGGCTCTTTCCGGGAAAGAGGGGATAAGGCGTTTCGGAGACATTATCCTTCCGATGGATGATGCGCTGATACTTTGCGCTATTGACCTTTCGGGCAGGCCCTATCTTTCGTTTGACTGTGATTTTCAAACAGACAGGGTAGGGTATTTTGATACGGAGATGACGAAGGAGTTTTTCTACAGCATTTCATATTCCGCGGGCATGAATATCCACATCAAAAAAATGTCCGGTGAAAACGCGCATCATATAATAGAAGCCATGTTCAAGGCCTTCGGAAGGGCTCTTGATAGCGCAACAACAATTGACAAGCGGCTTTCGGGCGCGCTCTCTACGAAAGGAACCATAAGCTGATGGAACACAAAAATATTGTCGCAACTATTTATTTAAAGGACGGGCTTGCCGTAAAAAGCCCTTCGCAACCGGAGAATGGCCAGGATCCGATCAGGCTTGCCGAGATGTACAATGACAGCGGGATAGACAAGATATTCCTGGTCGACCTTTCCGATGATGATGAGGAGCACGAGAAGAATATCCTTGTGATGCGTGACATCAACCGCTCCATAGATGTCAAGACCGCCGGTGCCGGAAATATCAAGAGGCTTGAGGATGTAAAGAAAATACTCTACTCAGGCTGTATAGAGGTTGTGATGAACGGCTCAAAGCCCGAGACCCCGGAGATACTTGCAGAGGCCGCTGAACGCTTCGGTCCCGAAAAGATGCTTGTCTCGATCAAAAATGTGGACTTTGTTTTCAAGCAGAGATCCCTTATCAAGGACTCCGTGCACGAGCTTGTGATAATGGAGCCCTCCGTTGCCGCGGGCATCCCGAGGATGTCTTCAGTTCCCTATATCCTGAAGCAGGATGAAAATGACATAGACCTTCTCTTTGAAAAGCTCTCAAACGAGAATATAAGAGGGATATACGGCTCCTTTATAAATGACCCGAACACCGACATCATGAATCTCAAGGCCCAGCTTTCGCATCGAGGGATAAAGATGGACAATTTTGAGCCGAGGCTCAAATGGTCGGATCTGAAGGCCAATGACAAGGGACTTGTGCCTGTTATAGCGCAGGATTACAAGACAAACCAGGTCCTGATGCTCGCCTATATGAACGAGGAGGCCTTTGAAAAGACCATCAAGATAGGAAGGATGACTTATTTCTCAAGGTCCCGGAATGAGCTTTGGACAAAGGGTGAGACCAGCGGCCATTTCCAGTATGTGAAGTCCCTGACCGCGGACTGTGACTTTGATACCATACTTGCAAAGGTGTCGCAGGTCGGTGTTGCCTGCCATACCGGGTCTATGAGCTGCTTTTTCAACGAGATCGTAAAGAAGGAATATGTGGAAAAGGATCCCTTGAAGGTCTTTGACAATGTCTACAAGATCATTGAAGACAGGAAGATCCATCCGAAGGAGGGCTCTTATACAAATTATCTATTCAACAAGGGCCTTGACAAGATATTGAAGAAGGTAGGCGAGGAGGCTTCAGAGGTCATCATCGCGTCAAAGAATGCGGTGAAGGATGACATAGTCTATGAGGAAGCCGACCTTCTCTATCATCTGATGGTGCTAATGGTGGAAAAGGGAGTGACCTGGGAGGATGTGACGAGGGAGCTTGCCCAAAGATGAGCCGGTCGGGAAGGCTCGCGCTGCCTGATGACATTCTTCTGTCAGTCGACAAGGCCGCGCGATATATCGGAAATGAAGTTAATTCTGTAATAAAGGACAGGGATTCTGTAGACATCCGGATAGCCATGTGCTTTCCGGATGTTTATGAGATAGGCATGAGCCATATCGGGATGCAGATCCTTTATTCTATGTGGAATGAAAGACCGGACACATGGTGCGAAAGAGTTTTCTGCCCCTGGCCCGATCTTTTTTCCGTGATGAAGGAGAGGGGGATAAGGCTCTTTGCACTTGAGTCCCAGGAGGAGATCATTTCCTTTGATTTCGTCGGGATCACGCTCATGTATGAGATGTGCTATACGAATGTCCTTGAGATGCTTGATCTTTCCGGCATCCCGCTGCATTCCAAAGATAGAGGTGACGACTGCCCGATAGTCATGGGCGGAGGAGCCTGCACCTACAATCCCGAACCGATAGCCCCTTTCTTTGACTTCTTCTATATCGGGGAGGGCGAGGTCATGTATGACAGGATACTTGATCTCTACAAGAGCCATAAGAGATCCGGGAATTATTCGAGGAAAGCCTTTCTTCACGAGGTTGCAAAGCTGCCGGGCGTCTATGTTCCCTCACTTTATGAAGTCACATACAATAGTGATCATACGATAAAAGCATTTTCACCAAAGTATCCGGATATCCCGTCCGTTATCAAAAGACAGGTTGTGAAAGACCTTGACAGTGCATATTATCCGACGAAACCGGTAGTGCCAAATGTCAGGGCAGTGCAGGATCGCGCTGTGATAGAGGTGCAGCGGGGCTGTATCAGAGGCTGCCGCTTCTGTCAGGCCGGAGATACTTACAGACCTACGAGGGAAAGAAGTGTTGAAAAATGTCTTTCGATCGCAAAAGATGTTCTTTCGTCAACAGGCTATGACGAGCTTTCCTTAAGCTCGCTTTCGACAAGCGATTATAGAGAGCTTTCCCGCCTCATGGACGAACTCATTGATATCTGTAAAGAAGAAAATGTAAATATCTCACTTCCTTCACTTCGGATAGACGCCTTTTCGCTTGATGTGATGGGGAAGGTGCAGGATGTAAAAAAATCCTCGCTTACCTTTGCGCCGGAAGCAGGGTCTCAGCGGCTTCGGAACGTGATAAACAAGGGGCTTTCGGTCGAAGACATAATGGACGGCGCCCTCAAGGCCTTTCTTCTTGGCTGGAACAAGGTAAAACTTTATTTCATGCTGGGGCTTCCAACGGAAACAAAGGAAGACCGGGAGGAGATAGCACATCTTGCAAACGAGGTGGCGGCTCTTTATTATGATGCTATTCCAAAGGAGAAGAGGAAGGGCAGGGTATCAATAAATGTTTCGACCTCGTTTTTTGTGCCGAAACCCTTTACGCCTTTTCAATGGTATAGGATGTTTCCTCCCGGGGAATATCTTGGGCGGGCCCATGATGTCAATTCCACAATCAAATCCGAGCTCAATCACAAAAGCATCAACTACAGCTGGCATGACGCTGAGACCACGGTGCTTGAAGGCGTCTTTGCGCTCGGAGACAGGCGTGTAGCCCCTGCCATAGAATATGCCTACAAAAAAGGGCAGATCTTTGATGCCTGGACGGATTTCTTTGATTTTTCGGTCTGGGAAGAGGCTTTTGAAAAGACAGGTATTGACATCGATTTTTATATCGGTCGCATCAAGCCCTTTCGTGAGATCCTTCCCTGGGATTTCATAGACTGCGGTGTATCGAGGAAGTTCCTTGAAAGAGAGTGGGAGAGGGCGATGGAAGGAAAGATCACAAAGAACTGCCGTGAAGGCTGCTCTCTTTGCGGCTGCATTGATATGAAAACGGGAGTCTGCATGGAAGAAAGAAAGCGGGAAGGCGTGTCATGAGCCGCGTTCGGATAAGGTTTTCAAAGCATGGCGCAATGAAGTATCTCGGACACCTTGATCTTCTTCGCTTTTTTCAAAAGGCGATAAAGAGGGCAGATATCCCTGTTGCCATGAGCCACGGCTTTTCGCCGCATCAGTTATTATCTTTCGCGATGCCCCTCTCCGTAGGGCTTACCAGCGAAGGGGAATATTTTGACATGGAGCTTGATACGAAAGAAAGCGGGATCTCCTGCGATGAAATAAAGAGACGCCTGTCGGAAACAATGGTAGACGGGATAGAGATAATGGCGGTCTCATTACTGTCAAAGGACGAGAAAAACGTTATGGCGGCGGTCTCAAAGGCCTCGTATGTCGTATATTACAAGAGACATCCGAATTGGGAGAGCAAGGCCTCTCCGAAAGAACTGGTCACGTATTTTAAAGAACTTTCTTCGCTTAGGTGGGAGAAGGAGACGAAGAAAGGGACAAAAGTCATTGACCTTAAAAAAGAAGTCTCTTTCTTTGGAGCAGGGTGCTTTGATGATTGCTTTTTCAAAGCACATCCCTGTTTTGACAATACGGGAGAGTTTCTTACAAAAGAGGGCGACCCATTCTTCTTGATCACTCTTTCGGCCGGAAGCAATAATAATATACGTCCGGAAGCCTTCTTCGAAGTGCTTCTCAACGACTATACGAAAGAGCACTATACCATAGTCACTGAAGGAAACGGCACCGGGGATCTTGCGGTGCACAGGGTTGAGCTGATTTTTGACAGGTGACAAGGGGAGGGCCTAAAATACCGGTGTCCAATTTACTGGGTATATTTTAGAATATCCATCCATTAGCCGCAAATTTGGAGCAAATCTGCTTTTAACAAAGGGGATCAGTTTTTTTTTTCAGAGGGGATTTTTACTTTTTCAGTGGTCTCGAACGGTTCTCAGGCGCCGCTGTTTTTCTGTAGCAGCAGTGTCGATATTATGATAAGATAATGTGCGGAGACAGAGAAACGTCCCCTGTCTCCTTTCGAAACAGCTTTTATATAATACGGGGGTGTGGGTATGATCTGCACAGTAGTTGTCTCAAAAGAAGATGATACATACATTGCAAAAGACATTCGTACAAGCGTCGTTGATCAGGGGGCTACTGCCGAAGAGGCTCTTGCGAACTTAAAAGCTGCATTAGAGCTGTACTATGATGATAATGATACCTTAATACCTGAGAGTCCCATGTACACAACGTCGCTTGAGGTATGTGTATAATACCTTCCCAATATCCGACATGTACACCTTTTCAAGTTCACAAGGCTTTGATAAAAGCCGGTTTTTGGGATCTAAAGCAAACCGGAAGTCATGTTAAATTAACAAACGGTTACCGCATCGTTATTGTTCCGATGCATCATAAGGATCTGAAGACCGGAACGCTCAAAGGAATATTGGAGCAGGCGGGTATGTCTGTGGATGATTTTATGGAATATCTGTAGTTGCGGGGGAGACAGGGAACGGTTCTCAGCAGGTGACAAGGGGACGGTTCTTTTGTCACTTCTATGGTGACAAAAGAACCGTCCCCTTGTCACCCCAAAACATGGTATAGCGTAAAGTTTTAGTCGGATATTCAGTAAAGAAAAAGAACACCACATATGGTATGATAGTGTCTCCAAACAACCAGATATAC
>CACYBK010000087.1 GCA_902772635.1 uncultured Lachnospiraceae bacterium
CCTCAATGACTACACCGACATAGCGCCCGGCGTTGAGGGAGTAATCCTGATCAGCAATACTGTCTTCCTCGATGATCTCGATAGGATTTCCGTCCTTATCGAGCTTTGGCTCCCCGTTTTCGTACAAATCATAAGAAATGCCGAGCTTTGCCGCCTTGCAGAGTCCGACCACATCCCGGTATTCTCCCTCCGGGAAGCGTTCCAGAAGCCATAGAAGGTTATCCAGATAATAGATTGCTCCCGCTGCGGTCTCCCTGGCCTCTTTCACATAGACGTCGTATTCTTTGATCTTTTTATCCTGGTTCTTGGAATAATACTGCTCAAAGTGCAGCCCTGTATGGGCATGCATGATCTCCTCATCCTGCGCCTTGACGTGCTTTTGGAATTCCATCACATTTTCAGCGGTCAGATCATTGAGTATGTCGTAGTCAAAGTGAAGGGTAATCGGTGCGCACGAGCACAGCTGTGGTTCGTCGTAGCTTTCTTTTCCGTCGCCGTCAAAATAGAAGGAATATGTGCTGAGGGTTGAGAGCAAGTCAAGCAGCGAGGCAACCAACCGCAATGCTTCCGTCTTATACTCTTGCACCAGCTTTTTAAAGGCTTCGGTATTACCGTGATACAGGCGGGTGATAATCCCGAGGTTTTTGATTTGCTCGTCGCTGAACTTCCGGTGCGCCCGGTCCACCTGGGTGAATGTATTGCGTGCGTCGATAAACAGGATCTCATCCTTTTTTCCCGTCTGGGCCTTATGCCTGTCGAAAAACCATAGCGTAGCGGGAAGGGTGACGGAGGAGAACATATTGGAAGGCAGCGTCACCATCTGGCTGATGATACCGTCTTCTATCATCTTCTTACGAATCGCATACTCGCTCTTTCCGGCATCAGAGGCGGAGTTTGCCATGACCAGCGCAGCCTTGCCGTGTTCATTCATGGCAGTGGCAAAATAGCCGATCCAAAGGTAGTTGGCATTGGGAACGGTCTCTTTCCTGTCGGAGGCCTTCTTTGCCGATTTGGTGGAATTACGCGGAACGCCGTAAGTGTTGAAACGCGCATCGCCGATAACGCGGTCAAAGGAGACCTCGTCCACGTTGAACGGCGGATTTGCCATCACGTAATCGAAGGCGCCGAAGGCGTTGTAGGGGTCGGAGTAATAGGAGTTAGCCTCCGTGATATCGCCGCGCACATTGTTGAGCATCAGATTCATCTTGGCCAGCTTCACGGTATCCGGCTCTTTCTCCACGCCGTAGCAGCGGAACTTCATTTGCTCCGCTTCACTGGCATTGTGGGCGTGCATATACCGCGCTGCCTGGACGAACATACCGCCGGAACCGCAGGCAGGATCGAGGAACTTCTTGTCGCCGGGTTGTGGGTCCAGCACCTCCACCATATAGCGCACGACTGTGGCTGGCGTATAGAATGTACCGCCGTCCTTTCCTTCAGCGAGGGCGAAGTTGCCGAGGAAGTATTCGTAAATCTCGCCGAAAATGTCTACGGTGCAGTTTTCGGGGATATCCTTGAAAATGCGCACGATGTTGGAGAGCAACTCGGGCTCTTCTTCCGGCACCAGCTGGGCGTAGACTTCTTTGGGAAGTACGCCGTCCATTTTCGGATTTTCCTTCTCAATTGCCTCCATGGCCTTTTTCACAAGATCGGCTTTCTCTGCTGTGTCCGGTGCATCGTTGATAAAATCATAATAGGCGCACTCAGGGAGGAAGAAGCCGCACTTCTCGACAGCAATCTCCTTACGGGTTTTCTCCATACGGGTGCCAAGCCGCTTTGTATACTCCGCGTCGATCTCATCTTTGTGCTGCTTGAAAAGGATGTCCGCATAGCGAAGGAAGATCAGACCGAGGATCGGCTGACCATATTTATTCGCCGCCAGATGCGCCCCGCTGCGCAACACGTCCGCCGCGTGCCAAAGGTTGTCTTTCAAGGATTTCAACTCTTTATCAGTCATTGAACAATTCCTCTCTTCTGAATTGAAGGTAGAATAGCTACTTTCTTCCCACAAAACGCTACCCCATATTTTAAAATATTATCAACACCATTCATAGTCAATTCCGTATCATACTTTCGTGTCTCGATTTGCTGGAGCGCTTCCTCTGCCAGACCTTTCAATTCCTGCTCGTCA
>CACYBK010000088.1 GCA_902772635.1 uncultured Lachnospiraceae bacterium
ATCTACAAAGATGGAGATCGGAAAAGTACCCGAGGTCGTTCTTAAGCGGTCTGTCATAGGAAAGACCGGGGTTTGCAAAAGAGAAGAAGTACTGATGGGCAGCGCAGTCGGTGAAGACTGCGCTGCGCTTGAACTTCCGGAGGGCTATGTCTTTGTATGCTCTACGGACCCCATCACGGCTGCAAAGGAGAATACCGGAAGGCTTGCAGTATCAGTCACGGCGAACGATCTTGCATCAGCAGGGGCTGAGCCTCTTGCCATCATGCTTACGATCCTTCTCCCCGCCGGGTCTTCTGAAGAGCTTCTTTCCTCTCTCATGTCAGAGGTTTCGGAGCAGGCAGGACTCTTGAATATAGAGATAATAGGCGGTCACACCGAGGTTACAGACACGGTGGTGAGACCGCTTCTTTCTGTTACCGGGATAGGCCGCGTGAAGAAGGAAAAATTCGTGCCCACAGGGGGCGCGCACCCCGGAGAGGATCTCATAGTCACAAAGTCTGTCGGGATCGAGGGCACATATATCATAGCAACGGAGCATGAAAAGGAGCTTTCGGAAAGTCTTCCCGAAAGCCTGATCAAAAGGGCACAGGGCTTCATCAAAGATATAAGCGTTGTGAAAGAAGGCCTTATTGCTGGGGAGTACGGCGCCTCGGCAATGCATGACATCACCGAGGGCGGCATATACGGGGCTCTCTGGGAGCTTTGCGAAAGCTCCGGAGTCGGCTGCGAGGTTGACATCAAAAAAATTCCAATCCGTCAGGAGACCATAGAGATAGCGGAGGTCTTCGGGCTTGATCCCTACAGGCTCATAAGCTCAGGCTCCATGCTGATAGCATGCAAAGACGGAAACGGCCTTCTTTCAGAGCTTTCAAAGGCAGGCATTGAAGCCTCATACATAGGACGCACAAATGAAACAAAAAAGCGTATCATAAAAACCAACGCCGGTGAGCGTTTTCTGACGCCTCCGGGAACAGACGAGCTGCATAAGCTTTGAAAAGGGGGAAGTGAATGAACGAACTTCGCACAAAGATATTGAATTATATCGAGGATAATGCCAGGGTCAGTGCATCCGAGCTTTCAATCCTCATCGGAGAGGATGAGAGCGCGGTTGAAAAAGAGATCGCCCTTATGGAAAAAGAGAATATCATCTCAGGCTACAATACCATGATCAACTGGGACAAGGTAGGTGTTGAGAAGGTGACAGCTCTTATCGAAGTCCGCGTGACTCCTCAGAGAGGAATGGGCTTTGACAATGTCGCCAAGATGATATATGAATATCCGGAGGTGGACTCTGTTTATCTTATATCCGGAGGCTTTGACCTCATGGTGACGATAGAGGGCATGACACTGAAAGAAGTTGCGTCCTTCGTATCGGACAAGCTTTCTCCCATGGATTCAGTGCTTTCCACAAAAACGAATTTCATCCTGAAAAGATACAAGGATCACAGGATAATAATGACGGAGGAAAAAGAGGACGAGCGCGAGATGGTCTCGTTCTGATAAAAAATAATGAGAGATCCTGTTTCAAAAACAATAGTAGATATAAAGCCTTCAGGCATCAGAAAGTTTTTTGACATAGTCGCGACCATGAAGGATGCTATCTCCCTCGGTGTCGGCGAGCCCGACTTTGACACACCCTGGAGGATCAGGGATGAGGGCATTTATTCTCTTACAAAGGGAAAGACGCATTATACCTCAAATACCGGACTCATGGAGCTTCGGGAAGCGATATCGGATTATCTTAAAAGAAAGTATTCGCTCTCCTATGATGCCGCCTCCGAGGTCATGGTCACGGTCGGAGGCTCGGAAGCTATTGATATTGCGCTTCGCGCGATGCTCGACCCCGGTGACGAGGTCATAATCCCGCAGCCTTCTTATGTTTCATACGAGCCCTGCACGGTCCTCGCGGGTGGAAAGCCGGTATTTATCAATCTCAAGGAAGAAAATTGCTTCAGACTCACGGCAAAGGAACTTCTCGACGCAATAACCGAAAAGACGAAGATATTGATCCTGCCCTTTCCCAACAATCCCACCGGTGCGATCATGGAAAAGGAAGATATCGAGGCGATCGCAAAGGTCGTGATAGAACATGACCTTTTCGTGCTTACGGACGAGATATATTCAGAGCTTACCTACAAGGGCGATCATGTATCGATAGCCTCCCTTCCCGGTATGAAGGAAAGGACCGTATATATCAACGGCTTTTCAAAGGCCTTCGCCATGACAGGCTGGAGACTGGGTTATGCCTGCGCTCCTTCCGTCATATTAAAGCAGATGCTGAAGATACATCAGTTTGCCATCATGTGCGCCCCTGTCACATCCCAGCATGCAGCAATAGAGGCGTTGAAAAACTGCGATGCCGAGGTGGCTTCGATGAAGCAGGAATATGACAGGAGAAGAAGGTTTTTAGTCCACTCCTTTAAAGAAATGGGGCTTTCCTGTTTTGAACCCTTCGGAGCCTTTTATATCTTCCCTTCAATAAAGAAATTCGGCATGACGTCAGACGACTTTGCGACCGCGCTGCTTAAAGAGCAGAAGGTTGCAGTGGTCCCGGGTACTGCCTTCGGTGCTTCCGGCGAAGGCTTTGTTCGCATCTCCTACGCTTATTCTCTGAAGCGCCTGAAGGAGGCGCTTGCCAGGATCGAAGCATTTTTGAAGGAACATGAAGGGGCTTGAGAAGGCGCGGAAATGAAGGAGCTTGCCAGAAAAAGGGATGAAGACCTCATCATAAAGGGCAGAGGTCTTACGACAGAGTATTTCCGCAGGGATGACGAGGGTAATGTCGAAAGCATTGACACCGCCCTCGATCACATCGACATCTCCATCATCAAGGGGCGCTTCATAGGGATAATAGGGCATAACGGCTGCGGCAAAAGTACCCTTGCAAAAAACATCAACGCTCTCATCACTCCATCCGAAGGAAGCCTTACAGTCTGCGGAATGGATGTATATGATGAGGAGAGCAGGATGAAGATAAGGTCAATGGCCGGCATGGTATTCCAGAATCCCGACAACCAGATCGTCTCCTCAATTGTCGAAGAGGACTGCGCCTTCGGACCCGAAAACCTCGGGATACCTTCGCAGGAGATCAGAGAGAGGGTTGACCGGGCATTATCCTCGGTCGGGATGTTTGAGAAGAGACGAAATTCCCCTGAGCATCTTTCAGGCGGGCAGAAGCAGAGAGTGGCAGTTGCAGGGGTTCTTTCGATGGAGCCCGAGTGCATTATCTTTGATGAATCAACCGCGATGCTCGATCCCGAGGGCAGGCAGGATGTGCTCAATCTCGCGCATGAGCTGAATGAAAAGAAGGGCGTCACGGTGCTCTGGATCACTCACTATATGGAGGAGCTTACGGGCGCTGATCATATATTTGTAATGGATAATGGCAGGATCGTGATGGAGGGCGCTCCGCGGGAGATCTTCGCAAGGGATGAGGAGCTGGTTCAGCACGGCCTTACTCTTCCGGGCATTACCCTTCTGTCAAGGCTCCTTAAGGAAAACGGGATCCCCCTTCGCGGAGTCTCACTGTCGGTTGATGAACTTTACGAAGAGCTGATGGCTCTTTGGTGATTATATTGAGATCAGAAAAATGGCTTTCATCTTTGATCATGTTTCATATACATATCAGCCCGGAACCACTTATGCCGTAGATGCACTGTCCGATGTTTCCTTTCAGATCAAGGACGGTGATTCGGTAGGGATCATAGGGCATACGGGCTCCGGAAAATCCACACTGATACAGCACATGAATGCTTTGCTGCTTCCCACAAAAGGGACAGTTTATTACAACGGGCAGGATATCTCAGACAAGGACTTCAACAAGAGCGTCTTAAGGAGCGAGGTCGGGATGGTCTTCCAGTATCCCGAGAATCAGCTTTTTGAAGAGACAGTCATGAAGGATGTCTGCTTCGGACCGAAGAACCAGGGGCTTTCTGAAAAGGAGGCCACGCTTCGCGCTTATGAGGCTTTGAAGCTTGTCAATTTTCCGGACGACAGCTTCGACCAGTCACCCTTCTCCCTTTCGGGCGGAGAGCAGAGGAGGGCGGCGATAGCGGGCGTCCTTGCTATGAAGCCGAAGACCCTTATCCTTGATGAACCCTGCGCGGGGCTTGATCCCGCCGGAAGAAACGAGCTCCTTTCTCTCATCCGAAGGATGAATGAGGAGGAGGGGATCACCATTATCTTTGTTTCTCATTCCATGGATGATGTCGCGGAGACAGTAAAGAGAGTGATCGTGATGGATGAGGGAAGATTGTTCATGGACGGCGATCCTCATCAGGTTTTTTCCCACGAAAAGGAGCTTGAGGAAATATCACTTTCCGTGCCCCCTGTCACCAGTCTCATCGACAGGCTGATAGAAAACGGATTTTTCAAAGGCATGGAGAAAAAAGAAGGCTATACCGTAACTACCGCGAAGGAAGCGTGTGAGCTCATATGTTCAGAAATATCACGTTAGGACAATATTATCCCGCAGAAAGTGTTCTTCATGTGCTGGATCCGCGCGTGAAGCTTTTTGGCGCGCTCGTATGGATAATATCAATATTTTTGATGGACGGCCTTTTTAGCTTTCTTCTTGCCACGGGCTTTCTCATGTTTCTCATTATCATTTCAAAAGTGCCCTTCTCCTTTATGGTAAGAGGGCTTCGCTCGATAATGATAATCGTCATCATCGCAAGCGTCTTCAATATCTTTTTCACTCCCGGAAACACGCTTGTTGAGGCGGGGCCTCTAAAGATCACGGACAAGGGGATCATCAATGCCGTGCTCATGGCGATAAGGATGTTCTATCTCATCATCGGAACCTCGCTGATGACGCTTACCACGACACCGAACAATCTCACTGACGGGCTTTCGAGATCGCTCTCTCCGCTTGAGAAGCTCCGTGTCCCGGTGACCGATATCGCGATGATGATGACGATAGCGCTTCGCTTCATTCCCATCCTCATCGAAGAAACAAACAAGATAATGAAGGCGCAGATGGCTCGCGGAGCTGACTTTGAACACGGCGGACTGATCAAAAAGGCAAAAAACATGGTGCCTCTTCTTGTGCCGCTTTTTGTCAGTGCCTTCAGACGCGCAAATGACCTTGCGCTTGCGATGGAGGCCAGGTGCTATTCAAGCGGAAAGAAGCGGACGAAGCTGAATCCTCTTAAGTATGCAAGGCGGGATGCGATAGCCTATATCATTATTCTTTTGTTTCTTGCCGGGCTGATATTGATGAAGATATTTCTTTGATCTTTTGAAGGAGCAGATTCCTTGGAAAAAGTATTTGAAGGAAAAAGAGTCTCAAAGGGCATAGGCGAGGGCAGGGTCTATGTGTTTCGGAGAAACGAGGAGCTGATCCGCCGCCGCAGTGTTTCAGACACAAACCTTGAGACAAAGAGATTTTCCGACGCAGTTGAGAAGTCAAGGCACGATCTTTGCGAGGTGAGCAAGGAGGCCGGGAAGGAATTCGGAAATACCGGCGCGGATATCTTTTCTTCACATCTTCTTATTCTGCAGGATCCCCTGTTTCTTGATCCCGTAAGGGAAATGATCAAAAATGAGAAGGTGAACTGTGAGTTTGCCATAGTTTCTGTCGCCGACCGGATGATAGAGATGTTTTCCGCCATGAAGGACGAATACATGAAGGCGAGGTATTCGGACATAAAGGATGTGGCGGAGCGCGTGATACTCAATCTCTCCGGTGAGGAAAAATATGAGCTGAATGAGGACGGCCCCTTCATCGTGGTTTCCGATACTGCTGTACCGGGAGACCTGATGAGGCTTAAAGATATGGGGCTTGCCGCGATCGTCACGAGAAAGGGAAGCGTCTATTCCCATACCTCGATCCTTGCCCGCACCATGGGGATCCCGGCGGTCACGGGAGTGAATTTCCCGGACGATATAGACGGAGCCTTTGCGATCGTAAACGGAAATATCGGCTCCCTTATCATAGATCCTGATGAAAAAACAAAGGAACGTTACGGAAGAGAAAAGGAGGACCTGCTC
>CACYBK010000089.1 GCA_902772635.1 uncultured Lachnospiraceae bacterium
ATCCGAAAAGAGATCCATAATATTGTCTTCACCTTTGATTATCAGCATATCTTTTTGAAAGCTCATCGAGCGTTATAATGTGGTCAAAAAGCGTTCCTTCGTCTAAAAGCCTTTTTACATCCGATATTTTGAGAGCTTGTTCTATCCGAAAATCCCCTGCGGAAAGCCTCCGCAGATCCCCCATGCAGGCACCGGTATCAAGTGCCTCACCCATATCATTGATAAGGGTCCTGATATAGGTTCCGGCAGAGCAGCAAACCTCTATCACTGCGCGCCCGTTCTCAAAGGACTTTAAATCGTTTTCAAATACATGGATAGCCGAAGGCTCCCTCTCTATGATAATGCCCTCTCTCGCATATTCATAGAGCTTCTTTCCGTCCTTCTTCTTTGCGGAATACATGGGAGGCTTTTGAAGAAGGTCTCCGGTAAAGTCTTTCATTACTGACAGGAGTTCTTCTTCTTTGACATTTATCTTATCCTTTTTTGAAAGCACCTCACCGGTGATATCCTGGGTATCCGTCGTGATACCAAAGAGCATTTCCGCTTCATAGCGCTTTACGGTATCACGGGTCAGTTTCTCTGCAAGTTTTGTAGCCCTTCCAAACAAAACAACAAGGACTCCGGTCGCATTCGGATCGAGAGTCCCGGTATGGCCGGCTTTCTTCACACGAAGAAGGTGGCGAAGCTTGTTCACCACATCAAAGGAAGTCCAGCCCTTTTCTTTGTCTATTATGAGGGCACCGCCCTCTAATTCCGAAATATCTGTCATCGCTCAAAAAAGCGCTTCTATCTCCTGGGAGATATTTGCTATAGCTTCCACCGGATCGCCTTCGATCTCACAGCCGGCAGCCTTCGCATGGCCTCCACCGCCGTGACGGGCCGCGATAGAAGCAAGATTGATATCCGCAGTAGCCCTCATTGAGACCTTGAAACATCCGGGCTCAAGCTCATACAAAAATATGGCAGCAAGGGAATCCTTTATATCCCGAAGCGCGCTCACTATCCCCTCAAGATGCCGTGCCTGTACCTCAAATTCCTTCATCTCTTCACTCGTGATAAAGGTCGCGACTATCCTGTCATCTGAAAGCCTGACTGCTTTTTCAAGAGCATGCCCTGTAACACGGCTCTGATTGAAGGTCTTCTGAAAGAAGGTCTTGTCAATGATCCACGGAAAATCAACACCCTTATCCATGAGGATCCCGGCTTTTCTCATAGTCTCCTTTGTTGTGCAGTCGAAACGAAAGACACCCGTATCATGAATGATCCCTGTATAAAGGCATTCAGCTATCTCCTTTGTGAGCCTCTCCTCACCGAAGAGATCATAGAGAAGCTCGCAGGTGGAACTGTAATCCGGGATGATATGGTTGTAGGTCGCAAAATCCCCATCCACAAGGTGATGATCTATGCAAAGGGTCTCCTTTGCAGCAAGAAAACGTGTTTGTGATGGTCCAAGGCGTTTCAGGTCACTGCAATCAAGGCAGATGAACAGATCAATTTCCTCGTCGCTTTCAGAGGGAGGGATAAGTTCATCAGCTCCCTTTAAAAACATGAATATCCTCGGGATATATTCAAGATAAGCCTTGACAGAGGCATCTTTGTAATTGTCTTTGATGAAATTGTACATACCAAGAACGGAGCCAACGCAGTCTCCGTCCGGGCGCACATGGCCGCCGATAGCTATGGTCTTTTTGTCCTTCAAAATGAGATCAATATCTATCATCAAACTGATTCCTCATTATTATCATCAGGATCAACTTCATGCGATATGTTCAGCTCGTCTATGAGCTTTGTCATCCTTGCTCCGTATTCTATTGAATTGTCGAGGATGAAATTGAGTTCGGGGGTATTGCGGAGATTCAGCCTCCTCGCAAGTTCATGCCTTATAAACCCCTGAGAGTTTTTAAGTCCCTTCAAGGCATTCTGCTTGTCGGCTTCATCACCGAATACTGAAATATAGCATTTGGCGAGCTTCAGATCGGCTGTCACCTCTACTGATGTGATCGAGACCTTCATAGGATCCACTCTGGGATCCTTCACTTCATCATGCAATATGAGTGAAAGCGTCCGAAAAACATCCTCATTCACCTTTGCGGCTTTGTTCGAGTTCTTTCTCATGACCTTGGAACCTCTACCATCTTGTAGCATTCGATACGGTCGCCTTCAAGGAATTCTCCGAAGTTTTCAAATACGAGACCGCACTCAAAGCCGGACTTCACTTCCTTCACATCATCCTTGAAGCGCTTCAGTGAAACAAGCTTTCCTTCATAGATCATGTCATCGCCCCTGAATATCCTTGCCCCACAATCGCGCTCAAGCACACCGTCCGTAACAATGGAGCCTGCTATATTTCCGACACCTGAGGACTTGAATATCTGGCGCACCTCGGCATGTCCCGTCACCTTCTCTTCGAATACGGGCTCAAGCATACCCTTCATCGCGTCCTCAACATCCTCGATAGCGTTGTAGATGACGGTATAAAGTCTTATATCCACGCCCTGGGTCTCGGCTGTCTGCTTCGCGACAGCGTCGGGACGTACATTGAAGCCGATGATGACGGCGTTCGAAGCAGCAGCAAGAGTCACGTCGCTTTCGTTTATCGCGCCAACACCGCCATGGATCACCTTTACAACAACTTCCTCGTTTGAAAGCTTTTCAAGAGACTGCTTTACGGCCTCCACAGAGCCCTGTACATCAGCCTTAACGATAATGTCAAGCTCCTTGACCTTGCCTTCCTGTATCTTTGTAAAGAGGCCGTCAAGAGACATCCTCGATCTCGTCTCGTCGATAAGGGACTTTTTCTCCTCCGCTATGAAGGTCTCTGCAAAGCTATGAGCCTCCTTCTCGGAATCGAAGGACATGAATATCTCTCCACCGGTAGGCACTGCTGAAAGTCCCTGAATCTCAACGGGCATTGAGGGACCGACCTTCTTTAAATGCTTTCCGTATTCGTCTGTCATAGCCCTTACCTTACCATAGCACGGGCCGCAGGCAACGGGATCTCCGACATGAAGCGTTCCCTTCTGGACAAGGACCGTTGCAACAACACCGCGTCCTTTGTCAAGTTCTGCCTCTATTACAACACCCCTTACGTTTCTCTTCGGGTTGGCCTTCAGCTCAAGTACGTCCGCAGTAAGTAAGATCATGTCAAGAAGATCATCAATTCCCTCGTGAGTATGAGCGGAAACCGGAACAAATATGGTGCTCCCGCCCCAGTCCTCGGGGATGAGCTCATATTCCGAAAGCTCCTGTTTTACACGCTCAACATTGGCGTTGGGCTTGTCGATCTTGTTTACGGCAACTATTATCTCTACTCCCGCAGCCTTCGCGTGGTTGATGGCTTCAACTGTCTGCGGCATTACTCCGTCATCCGCCGCAACGACAAGGATCGCGATATCTGTGGATTTCGCACCTCGCATTCTCATCGCGGTGAAGGCTTCGTGTCCGGGCGTATCGAGGAAGGTGATCTTTCTGTCCTTTACACTGACGACATAGGCACCGATCTTCTGCGTGATACCGCCGGCCTCGCGGTCGGTGACCCTTGTATCCCTGATGGCATCGAGAAGTGATGTCTTTCCGTGATCTACATGTCCCATTACGCAGACAACCGGCGGACGGGGAACCTGATCCTTTTCATCCTCATCCTCCTCCATGAGAAGATTCGCGATGACATCCTCCTTCTCCTCGCGCTCAACTATGCAGTTGTATTCAAGAGCAAGCTCTTCCGCTTCCTCAAACTTGAGATCCGAGTTCAGCGTGACCATCTTGCCCTTCATGAAGAGATCCTTCACCACATCCGTGGGCTTCACCATCATCTTCTCGGCGAGCTCTTTTACGGTAATATGCTCGGGTATGATGATGGACATGAGCTCTTCCATATTCCTCTCGGGAGCCTTGTTTGAAGGAGCATGATGCTTTGTCCTGCCCTTTCTCTCAAGGTTTACAAAGCGCTCCTGCTTCTTGCTTCCGAGTGCGTCGTAGTCAGCGTTTCCTGCATTCTTCTTCCTGTCCTTTGAAAATCCGCCCTTGCGTCCTGACTGCTCGGGAACAGAACCCTTCTGCGCTGCGGCAGCACCCTGGTTTTTGCTCATGGGACGACGATCATTGTCACGTCCCTTTTGCTGACCATTTCGCCTGTCCTTGTCGCTTCCCTGAGGTCTCTGCCCCTTCTGATCCTTTTGATCCTTCCCGAAGGACGAAGGCTTTCCATTTTGAAGCCTCTCGGGGTGGTTTGCGTAAATATTCTCCCTGACTATAGTCTTCGGCTTCTCTTCAGTCTGCTCAACTTTCTTTTGATCCTGAGATATAACAGGTGCAGTCTCCTGCTCAGGAGCCTTTTTCACCTCTTCCTTCGGAGCGGGAGCAGGCTTCTCAACGGGCTTCGGAGGAACGGGAACATAATCCGGCGCGTTGTCCATGCCCCGGGGCCTTATCACCCTTTCATCCGCGGAACGGGGGCGTATGGGCTTTCTGATGCCGGGAGCGCTCTGACTCGTAAATGAAGATGCTCCTTCGGGACGGCGGGGCTTTCTAACGCCTCCTTGATCCCTGCGGCCGCCCTGGGCGCCGTTCTTGGTATACTGCGCGTTGAAGACCGCAGTGATAGAGGATTTCTTCTTCGCGGGAGCGTCAGTCTTTTCAGACGCTTTCTGCGCGGGTTTGGTCGAAACCGGCTTTTGAGCAGGCTTTGAAACAGGCCTCTCGGAAGGCTTTGCAGGAGCCTTTGAAAAAGCCTCTTCTCCATTCTCCTGCATAGCGGGCTTTTGTTTTTTCTCCTCAGGCTTTTTTTCATCCGACTCTTTGGTCTGTTCCTGATCTTTTACCGCCTCTTTGCTCTCGGGCTTTTTTGGCATATCCTTTCCACCATTCGCTCCGGCTGAAAATCTTCCCTTCACCATGGCGATGGCGTCGTCATCAATATTTGAGCTTGCTGTCTTTGCCTCCACGCCCTTTTCCTGAAGAAAATCGAGTATCTCCTTCGAGGAAGCGTCAAGCTCCTTTGCAATCTCATATACTCTCATTTTTGCCATGGTCATCCTCCATCAAAAAGAAACAAAAACTTTTCAAATCTTTTTCAATATACCTCTTGCGAGGTTTTCGTCTATTATGGCTGCGCAGGCTGTAAGGCCTTTCCCTGTGCTCTCTCCAAGAGTTTCCTTTGTTCCGTGCAAAATGTATGGAACTGAATTTCTTTCGCAAAGAGCCATCAGGTCATCGGCTTCCCTCTCCGACATATCTTCTGAAATGACGACGAGCTTTGCTTTTGCATTTCTCACTGAGTCCTCTGTAAGAAAGGTTCCGCATTTGATACCGCCGGCTTTTCTTGCGATAGAAACAAGAGATAAAACAGGATCCTTCTCCTTTTTCTCAGGACTCTTCTCCATCCTTTACTTCTGTCTCCTCACCGACATATTCGCCGTTCTCGTCGTAGTATTCCTCACCGTCGTCATAATCCCCCTCATCACCGCCGTCATAAGGAGGCCATTCTCCGGACTCGACCGCCTGTGTCTCTGACTTGATGTCGATCTTGTAGCCGGTAAGTCTTGCGGCAAGACGCGCGTTCTGTCCCTCCCGGCCTATTGCAAGGGAAAGCTGGAAATCAGGAACAACAACCTTTGCCGTCTTTTCCTCGGAATCCGCTATTACGGAGATCACCTTTGCGGGAGAAAGCGCATTCTCAATAAGGTATGCCGGTGTTTCAGACCAGTTTATGATATCTATCTTCTCTCCGTTCAGTTCTTCAACAACGGCATTTACACGGGTTCCGTTCATGCCGACGCAGGCTCCGACAGGATCCACATCCTCGTCATTCGACCATACCGCGATCTTTGTGCGGTTTCCGGGCTCTCTTGCGATGGCCTTGATCTCGACCGTTCCGTCAGCTATCTCGGAAACCTCCTGTTCAAAGAGTCCTCTCACAAGATCGGGATGAGTCCTTGAAACCCTGATCCTCGTGCCCTTCTGCGCCGCCTTTGCCTCAAGGATATAAACCCTGATCCTTTGCTGCGGTCTGTAATTTTCACCCTTAACCTGCTCGCGATCAGCCAAAATCCCGTCCGCAGAACCAAGGTTTATCATTATCGTACCGTTTGCGGCATTTCTTCTCTGGACAACGCCGGTGACTACGGTATGCTCTTTGTCGGAAAACTCACGAAGGACATTTTCTCTTTCCTGTGTCCTTATCGTCTGAATAATGGTATTTCTCGCAGCTCCTGTAGCGATACGTCCGAACTCATGGGAATCAAGTTCGATCGGAACCTTGTCACCGATCTGATAACTGCCGTCTATAGTATGCGCCTCTTCGAGGGATATCTCAGTCCAAGTGTTTGAAACCTCAGAAACCACGGTCTTTACGATATAGACATGATAATCACCGGTCTTTGGATCTACGGTCGCCGTGACCTCCTCGGCCTTCTTGTAATTGTTCTTTGCCGCAGCGATCAGCGCGTTTTCAACCGCAGTGAGAATCACTTCTTTCCTGATCCTCTTTTCCTGCTCAAGCTGCTTCAATGCACCGATGAGTTCGGTATTCATTTCCTTCTTCCTCCTGAAAAAAAATAATGTTTAAAAATCAATCGACTGATGTATCGATGAAACTGCTTTTCTTTGAAATGTCTGCTTTTCATTTGTGTCCGGATAAAAAAGTGTGATCGTATTTTCGTTGAAGCTATCGAGAACTCCGGTAAATTCCTTCGCTCCGTCTATCGGCTCATAGGTCGAAAGATCGACGTCCTTTCCGATATTCCTCTCAAAGTCCCGGTCCTTTTTGAAAGGTCTCGTAAGCCCCGGAGAGCTCACTTCAAAGGTATAGGGAACATCTACGAAATTCTCCCGGTCAAGGATATCATTCATCCTTCTGCTGACTTCTACGCAGTCATCCAATGTGATGCCGCCTTCCTTTTCAATGAAGGCCCGAAGAAAATAATCATTTCCTTCCTTCACAAACTCCGTATCGCAAAGCTCAAAAGAAAATTCCGAAAGCACCGGAGTGATGAGTTCCTCAAGTCTCTTTTCATATGCCTTGCTTTTTGTCAATTCCTCTCACCTCAAAATCCCTTTATACAAAATGAAATCGCACGTAAAAACGTGCGATTTCAGTAGTAGCAATGCTGCGATAGCCCGAAGGGGAGTCGAACCCCTGATTCCGCCGTGAGAGGGCGGCGTCTTGACCACTTGACCATCGGGCCGGATCGGCACGATCTGGCTTTCGCTTCAAAAGTGCCTCCTGAATGCCTGTCTATTTGACAAGCAACTCATATATTATAATATATAATTGTAGTATTTGCAAGCAAATTTTATTCGTAGCCGTTGGGATTGTTTTTCTGCCAGCGCCAGGAATCCTCACACATACGGCGGATATCAAACTGCGCCTCCCAGTCAAGTTCCTTTTTTGCAAGAGCAGCGCTGCAGTAACACTCAGCCACATCCCCGGGTCTTCTTTCCTTGATCTCGTAAGGGATCTTCACTCCCGTCGCTTCCTCGAAATTCTTCACAACATCAAGAACGCTGTAGCCTGTTCCGGTGCCGAGGTTGTAAATACGGAGTCCTGAGCCTTTGATATTTTTCAGTGCGGCCACATGTCCCTTTGCAAGATCCACCACGTGGATATAGTCTCTCACTCCCGTCCCGTCATGCGTAGGATAATCATTTCCGAATACATTGAGATGGTCGAGCTTCCCTACCGCGACCTGAGTGATATAGGGCATGAGATTGTTGGGAAGCCCGCTGGGATCCTCGCCTATCCTGCCGCTTTCATGCGCACCGATAGGATTGAAGTAGCGAAGCAGCATCACGTTCCAGTCATTGTCTGCCTTCTGCACGTCAGAAAGGATCTGCTCAAGCATTGATTTGGTCCAGCCGTAAGGATTCGTGCACTGTCCCTTCGGGCAGCCTTCGGTGATCGGTATCTCCGCGGGATCGCCGTAAACCGTGGCAGAGGATGAGAAGATGATATTCTTCACATTGTGCTTTCTCATCACATCAATGAGGGTAAGAGTTCCGGCGATATTGTTGTTGTAATACTCCCAGGGCTTTGAAACCGACTCTCCGACAGCCTTGAGGCCTGCGAAATGAATGACGGAATCTATGCTGTTTTCCGAGAATATCTTTTCCAGCGCTTCTCTGTCAAGGATGTCAGCCTTTTGAAACTTCACATCCTTTCCCGTGATCTCGCGCACCCTTTCAAGTGACTTTTCGCTGGAATTTGAGAGGTTGTCGATCACGACAACCTCATAACCCGCATTAAGAAGTTCAACTACCGTATGGCTTCCGATAAAACCGGTCCCACCGGTCACAAGTACTGCCATATCAGGCAACCTTTGCTTTTGCTGTGTCGCAGAGTGCCTTGAAGCCCTCAGGATCGTTGACAGCCATATCAGAAAGGACCTTGCGGTTCAGTGTGATCTCGGAAAGCTTGAGTCCGTACATGAACTTTGAATAAGAAAGACCGTTCTGCCTTGCTGCAGCATTGATACGCGCGATCCAAAGAGCCCTGAACTGTCTCTTCTTCTGACGGCGTCCCATGTAGGCGTTTGCAAGCGCCTTCATAACGGTCTGCTTTGCGATGCGATACTGCTTTGAACGCGCTCCCCTGTAGCCCTTTGCGAGCTTCAGTACGCGGTTGTGCTTTTTCTTGGCGTTAAGACCGCCCTTGATTCTTGCCATATCATTATCCTCCTATCAGATCAAAGGTAAGGTAATACCTTTTTCATATTCTTCTCATTCGTCTTGTCCATGATAGTCGCGTGACGAAGGTTCCTCTTGTTCTTTGTGGTCTTCTTCGTCAGGATATGGCGCTTGTAAGCCTTG
>CACYBK010000090.1 GCA_902772635.1 uncultured Lachnospiraceae bacterium
AAAATGTTGTACTTTAGTATTGTCAGACGCAAGCTTACCACTTGCTAAGAAAGCTAATAACAATATTGATGCATTCCTGAACGTTGTGCTTTTGGAATGCAGTGGAGAAATAGCAGATGATCAATCGATTATGATCAGTATTCTAAACAATGAATCTGTATCTGATGATAATAAGCTATCGTATATCGAACGACTAAATACCCAACTTGATGAATTGGAAGTAATCAGCAACAAAGGACTATGGTCATCACTAGTATCTAGTGGCATTATTGCAATTACAGAGAAGAATATTTCGGATTACTATGATTATTCAGGATCATTAGATGATGCGATAATAGGCCTCATAAACACATCAACATCAGATCTTCTTGATTTTTCTGCTTATGAAGAGTTTTCTTTGAAAGATCTCGACGAATTGCAAGATGCGTTTGTCCTGTGTGATAAGCTTGATAATAAAGCGTACGAACATGTAATCACTTCATTTAAAAAGAAGTACATCACTTTTGATCTTACCGGTGTTTCCTCGGAAAAGATGGAAATAGTGATTTGTAATTCGCTGATTAAAATGAATCCAGAAAACTTAGAGTTTATGCGCAAAGAATACCCTGATCAAATACACAGCTTCATCCAGCAGGATATTGCTGCATATGTGGAGATGATGAATGCAAGTCTGATTAATCATGATGAGTTGCTTTCTGTACTTTCAATGGACATAGATGATAAATACAAACTTGCTCTTTTACAATATGATCAATCCCCCATATCCTTGTATGATATTGAATGTTCACCAAAGGTACAACTTCATATATTAAGAAACAATTTAGATAGCAGTGATTTTTCTAAACTGTTTGAAGGATATTCCGCTTTTGATTATAGGGTTCGCAAGTTGATACTTCAATTGGCCGAAGAAAATGTAGATAAGGTTATTTCTATATCCATTTCCGCAGATAGATCTCTCATAGGTGCTCTGTTGAGATCGGATCACATTCCCAAACCAGAAAAAATAGAGTTGCTCATTGTCAATATGCCTGCTATGGGTAAGCAAGACATGAGCGACTATTTAATTCTTTTAGGGGAGGAATCATTCGCTACTATTTTTGACTCTACTGCGAGGCCGCATTTTGAAGATACCCAGCAAAGCATTGATCTCCTGGAGGCTTTTAAGAAAAGAGGATGGATATTTGAGTATTATCGAGAAGGTGAGGGCTTTAAGATTCGACGAAATCCTCCCAAGAAAAGATAACAACGACAAACATCTCCAAGTTCTGATATAAGTATTAAAGTAGATTGAGCTGGAGGTAGAAAAAGTCATGATACTCTTCAGTTACCTGGCTTTTATACAATTAACTGGAGAAAATCAATATAGTTTTCGTTTCGTTCGGGCACGTTATGCTGAAACATCGAAGACTTACAGGGAAACTCGTCAACCTGCGATCATCACAGTCAAACGGAGGGGAAATGCAGTCATGTTATACTTGCAGGACTATCGCCAGATGAAGGCGGAACTGGAGCTGCTGCAGGTCCTTGCAGACAGCGAGGCGGACGTGGCTGCTGGCCGTGTCGAGCCCATGGAGGACACGTTCCGTGATCTTCGCACGCGCCTGACGGAGAAGAACGACGGATGAGTTAGCCGAGACTGATAATAGGGAATCATCTTGCACATAATAAGCGTAATAATTCCCTAATTGCCGGAAGAAAGAGGTGCGCTATGAAATCGCTGTTGATTAAGGACACGACCCGAGAGGAGCGGGAGGAGATCGTGCGAAAGGCCCTATGGGGCGGCTGCGGAGCGGAGTGCGAGTTCTGCTCCGGCTGCGACAACAGGGGCGGCGGCAGGATCGACAGCCTCTATCAGCCCTACATCGACGGGGAAAAGGAGATCGCCGAGATCAATGCGGAATACCGCGCCCCGTTCGTGCGATAATTCACATGGACAAGTGAAATTCAGTGAATATTCACTGAAAATTCGCTCTCCGGAGTGAATAAAGTGAATTTTCACCCTACAAGAGTGAAAATTCAGTCGAAACGCCTGTGATCGATGCTCCTTATTGATAACTTTCTTCATTTGTTATGTAACTTCTCAACAAGAAGCACTACTTGACAATCGTCAAGTAGTGCTTTATTATGATGGCATCTAAAGAAAGCGAGATGCAAGTATGGAAACTAAGGTCATTCGGGAGATTCAGGATCTGACCTATTTGAACTGGGCAAAAACGAGAGGTTCGTCTGGGACGGCAGGCTCGTTTCTGAAAGCATACTCTGAGCTGAACGGGATCAAGACCTACTATAAGCTCTCCAATTATGATGCGCTGAAGGGCGTCGTTGGGCATGAATCGGTCAACGAGATCATCGTGGATCGGCTGCTGACCAGACTCGGCATCGAGCATCTGCACTATCAACTGATCCATGCGGATATTCTTGTGGACGGATGGACGGTGGAGACCTGGCTGTGCGCCTCGGAAGATTTCAAACATCGCGGTGAGAGCAAGATGGCCCTCGATCAGTATTACAATACGGAAAGGCTGCCGGAAGAATCGCCCCTCGCGTTTTGCATCCGACAGGGATGGGCAAACTACATCTGGGAAATGCTGCTAGTGGACTACCTGATCCTGAATCGGGACCGCCACGGGGCGAACATCGAAATTCTTAGAAACAGCCGATCGAAAACCTATCGCCCAGCTCCCCTGTTCGATCACGGTCTGTCCCTGGTGTGCCGGTGCGAGGATGAGGCGGCGCTACGGGCGTTTGATGTGATGGAAGATCGCCGTGTACAATGCTTTGTCGGCTCCCAGTCCACCTTGGAAAACTTAAAACTGATCCCGAAGGGGGCCCTTTCCCATATCCACCCCCTTCAGGAAGCGGATCGGGAGGATCTGTTCCGCGACCTCGATGGGGTCTTGCCACAGGCGTGGTTTGATAAGATATGGGAGATGATCTGGAAACGGTGGTGCGCCTATGAAGCTCTTTGCCATTAAAAGCGACAGCACCGG
>CACYBK010000091.1 GCA_902772635.1 uncultured Lachnospiraceae bacterium
CTCTCGCCTTCCAATACAGCATATTATGACGGAGTGATAGAGATAGATCTGTCAGAGCTTCGTCCAATGATAGCGATGCCCTTCCATCCTTCGAACGCCTATACCATAGCGGATTTCAAGGCGAATATGAAGGACATACTGAATGAGACCGAGGAGCGCGCAAAGGAGGCATTTTCCGGCCGTGTTACGCTTGGGCTTTCAGAGAAGGTAAGGGGGAAGGACTTCCTCGTCGACCAGGGCATCATAGCCGGCTGCGCCGGCGGATCCTTTGAAAACCTGACGGATGCCGCGGATATACTCCGCGGAAGGTATATAGGAAACGGCGGCTTCACGCTATCGGTATATCCCGCCTCAATGCCCATTTATATGGAGCTTGTAAAGAACGGTTGCGCTGCCGACATTATGGAGACCGGAGCCATTATCAAGACCGCCTTCTGCGGTCCCTGTTTCGGTGCGGGTGATACGCCTTCCGACAAGGGCTTTTCGATACGTCATTCCACCAGGAATTTCCCGAACCGCGAGGGTTCAAAGGTTCAGGAGGGACAGATCTCGTCTGTCGCTCTGATGGATGCGCGTTCTATCGCTGCTACCGCTGCAATGGGCGGAGTTTTGACAGGTGCTGACGAGCTTGACGGTATCAGCTTTTCAAGACCCCGGTATTTCTTTGACAGCGCGATATATGAAAATCGCGTATTTGACGGCTTCAAGAAGGCGGATCCCGCCGAAGAGCTTGTACTCGGACCGAATATCAAGGACTGGCCCGTGATGAGCCCGCTTCCCGAGAATCTGTTCCTTCGGGTGGTTTCCGAGATACACGATCCTGTCACGACTACGGACGAGCTCATTCCGTCCGGCGAGACCTCATCCTACAGGAGCAATCCCATCAGGCTTTCGGAGTTTGCACTTTCGAGGAAGGATCCCGAATATGTTGGCCGGGCGAAGGAAGTAAAGAAGGCTCAGGACGCTCTGTTAAACGGCGAGTGCGCCGGAGTTGCTCTGCCTCCTCTTAAAGAGGCCGTACATGCCGTAAAGAAGGTATTTCCTGATGTCAATCATGACAATTTCGGAGTCGGGAGCGTGATCTTCGCAGTGAAGCCCGGTGACGGATCAGCCCGCGAGCAGGCAGCCTCCTGTCAGAAGGTACTTGGCGGCTGGGCGAATATAGCAAAGGAATATGCTACAAAGCGCTACAGGAGCAATCTCATCAACTGGGGAATGCTGCCCTTCATTACTGATGAGGACGAGAACAAGCTTTCCTTCGGGCTTTTGGACTTCATATTTGTTCCGGGCATCCGGAAGGCTGTCACGGAAAAGCAGGACAGGATCAGGGCCTTTGTCATAAAGGAAGGGTCTTCAGACCTCAAAGAGATCTCGCTTTCTCTCGGCGCCCTTACGGATGATGAAAGGGAGATCATTCTGGACGGCTGTCTTATCAATTATTATCGGAGAGAAGCGTGAAGGATCCGGACGCAGAGGAAAAAAGAACAGCAGAAGATCCCGACAAGCCGCGGATGACAAAGGAGAAGTACAAATTTTACCTTCTCCGTGCCTCTGTCATCGTGATCGCTGCGACCGCCATCCTTATCATCTATTTTTGCATAGCAAGGATCGACGGGCTCTCGGCGGCCTTCAGAGAGCTTGGCAGGATACTTTCCCCGATATTCATAGCCTTTGTACTGGCCTTCCTCATGAATCCGATAATGAAGGCTTTTGAAAAACTCATGCTTCCGGGTTTCCTGAAGCTTTCCGCAAAGCGGGCGGGCAGAAAGGTTGAAAAAAAGGCTGCCAGGCTCAAAAGGCTCGGGAAGGAACCCGAGGAGGATTATGAATCTGTCATAGTCGCCCGGCTTGAAAGAGATACAAGGCATGGTGTCAGGGTCTTTTCCTCGATAGTGACGCTCCTTATCGTGATAGCGGTGGTCGTGATCTTCCTCGTTATCATAATCCCGCAGATAGTGGAGTCAATAAACAGTCTTATCGCGAACCTGAACACACAGGTGGCCGGAGTAGTGGACTGGGTTGACGGGATCACGGGTCATTCCTTCCATGATTTTCTGCAGACCGCGAAGGACGACAAGAACATTGAAAACACCTTAAATATCATACTTACTTATGTGCGGGATTGGCTCTCCATCGGAGAGGGCGACAATATGGTAAATACCATCGCCTCGCTTGGCTATACCATAGGACGGCTGATACTTGTATGGATAATAGGGATCATAGCCTCTATCTACGTGCTGGCTGAAAAGGAAAAACTGAAGAGCCATACGAAGAAGCTGATCTACGGGATATTCAAGACGAAGCATGCGAATGTGATACTTGATGTGGGGCGAAAGGCAAAGGAGATATTTTACGGCTTCATAGTCGGAAAGATCATAGATTCACTGATAATAGGGCTAATATGTTATCTCTGTCTCCTGCTCTTCCGCTTCCCCTACCCGGTGCTCTGCGCATTTACGATAGGCATTACAAACATCATCCCGGTGTTCGGACCTTACATAGGAGCCATCCCCACAGTGCTCCTCGTATTCATGAACAATCCGGTGCAGGGTATATACATGCTGATCTTCGTTATCGTACTTCAGCAGATAGACGGGAATATAATAGGTCCCGCGATACTCGGGAACTCCACCGGACTCTCGCCCTTCTGGGTGGTATTTGCGATAATAATAGGCGGCGGACTCTTCGGGGTACCCGGAATGATAATAGGTGTCCCTGTTGTCGCCCTTCTTTACTACATCGGAAGCCTTATAGCAAATGCATTGATCAGGCGAAAGGGACTTCCGACCGATGGGACGCATTATGTACATGTGAAGAGCGTGGATCCCGAGACAAAAGAGATCATAGAGAAGACAAGAGACGAGATAGACGATTCGACAGGAGTGAAGAAGATATTCAAAAGGGGCGGTTTTTCGCGGATCGTGGAATGGGTCGCAGAAAACCGTGAACGCCGGAAGCAGGATAGAGGCTGAAGAGGAATTTTGTTTTGGCTGAGAAGACAGAATACAAGAGCAAACTTGATGAAATAGAGGACCTTATCGCCCGCGGTAGGAGCGATGAAGGTATTATGATGCTTGAAGCCATGAACTTCAGGAAGGTGAAGAATGTGAATACCATCCTGAGGGCGGCTGATATTTTGGATCGCGCGAAGCATTACGAAGAGGAGCACGAGCTTCTTTCTATCGCGCATGAACGCTCCCCGATAGGCAGGATGATAATATTCAAGCTTGCCTCCTGCGAGGTTGCGCTCAAAGACCTTGACAGCGCAAAGGCTCATTATGAGGAGTTTACAAAGATCGCTCCTCATGACGATATGCGATACATCCTGCGCTATCGGATCAACAAAGCATCGGGAGCGGACGACAATACTCTGATCGGGATACTGGAAGAACTGAAGAGCCGGGATTTCACTGAGGAATGGGCTTATGAGCTGGCAAGGCTCTATCACAGGACAGGGCAGGCAGATAAATGCATAGATATCTGCGATGACATTATCCTCTGGTTTGGCGAGGGACCCTTCGTGCAGCGGGCGCTGGAGCTCAAGATGCTTTATACTCCGCTTGACCGCGTTCAGGCCGAAAAATACAGGCGTATGAAGCAGTCTCGTGATGCTGTGACAGAGATAATGCCCGAGGATACGGATTCTTCGCAGTTCCTTCCGAAGCCTGTCGCCATCTCAAAGGTCGAGGTGCCGTCGGGAAAGCTCGATACAGTGAATCTCCAGGCCGAGATCAAGCGCAATATCGAAGAGATAATGGAAGCCACAGAGGCCGGAGCGGTTACGGCAAATATGGAGGAAATACGCTCTATCGCGAAGGACTTCCCCTTCCTTTCCGTAAATGACGAGACGAGAGAGGACAGAAAACGGGAGCAGGACAAGTTGAAGGCTGACCGGGAAAAGATCGACAAGTCCCTGAAGAGCAGCTTCCAGAATTATCTGATAGAGGAAAACGACGGGCAGATGACACTGAATCTCCCGGACAACGGCACTCCGGAGCGTCAGGTCGAAGGTCAGCTCACTATAGACGATATCATGAAGGGCTGGCACAAGACCAGCCGCG
The DNA here is from genome assembly GCA_902772635.1 of uncultured Lachnospiraceae bacterium. GTDB lineage: Bacteria > Bacillota > Clostridia > Lachnospirales > Lachnospiraceae > RUG306. The sequence continues at coordinate 4,062 of CACYBK010000091.1, forward strand.
CAGCGGGAAAGGCCCTTGCCGAGGCTGACAAGCAGCAGCTTGAGAATGACAAGCAGCGCGCGATAGAGGAGGCAAACGAGCTTATAGACAAGCTTTCCGAGGCCGCTCCGAAGATAGAGAGCGGGGCTACGCCGCAGGAACTCATGGAGGAGGAGATGATGAACCTTCCTCCTGCAGAGGAAGATCCAAAGCAGGAGAGTCCCGACTCGGAAAAGGAAGAAAAGGATACTGAGGAAAAGCCTTCGGAGGCCAAAGAGGAGAAAAAGAGCTTCCACCTTCAGAACACAGCTGCTCTTCCGGTCATTACCGAAGAAGAAACCCGCGTTTTCGGGAAAAAGAAGGAAAAGCAAAAGACACTTGAGGGAAAGAAGCTTAAAGAATGGCGTCCCCCCGTCATCTCAAAGGATGAAGCTTATCATCAGCCGCAGATCACAAACAAGGCCGACGCGGTAAAGGTGGTCGAGGATGTGAACGCCATGCTGCAGCGGGATATAGACGCCTTTGGAAATGAAACTGAAAGCGCGATAGTCAAGTATTCAAGAAAAGAACCGTCAAAGACGCAGATACTTTCCGCAGCGGTGCTCGCGGCAAGAGCAGCGGCTTCCGAGGTCTCACTTCACGAAGATATTCAGGAAGATATCGAAGAGGATATTCAGGAAGATATCGAAAACGATATTCAAGAGGAAGAGGCGCCCGAACCCCAGGACGACAGTATTTCCCAGAACCC
>CACYBK010000092.1 GCA_902772635.1 uncultured Lachnospiraceae bacterium
AAACGGCAGTGTAAACCCCATCCGAAGCAAGACCAAAACGAAGTGTTGACGCTGCTCGCCGAGCTTCAGGTAGGTTGCTTGAGGCTGTATTCAGTCCTAGATAGATGTCCGCGCCAGACAGAACCCGGCTTACAGCCGCTCTTTCATTATTTTTAAAGGATCAAAAATGCGAAACTTTTTTTCAAGGATATTTTACGGAAAAAACGGGATAGACGCCCTTGGGATACTCACATGGATCGCGACGATAGCGCTTGCGATCGCTGTTGTATTTTCACATAATGTGGTAGTTTATGTCGTATTTGTTGCGCTCTTTGCGCTTTCCGTCTTTCGGACGCTTTCAAAAAATATAGCGGCAAGACAGAAGGAAAACAGAGTATTCCTTAATATCATAAACAAATTCCGCTTTCCGTCGAGAGGACAGAAGAGTGTTGACGCGAAATTCCGGGACGTCACGGATTACAAGCTTTTTACCTGCCCGTCCTGCGGACAGAAGGTGAGGATACCCAAAGGACACGGGAAAGTTGAGATAGTATGTCCGAAGTGCAAAAACAGCTTTTCGGGAAGGTCATGAATTTTCATGTTTGGCTTTGTAAACGCAAATCCCAAAAGCCTTTCCGAAGAGGAGAGGGCAGTGTATCAGGCCTTCTACTGCGGGCTTTGCAGGGAATTGAAAAAGCGGGGCGGACAAAAATGCGAGATACTTTTGAATTATGATTCGGTCTTTCTTGCCCTCCTTCTTTCGGGACTCTATGAGCCGCCGGAAAACAGCTTTTCGTTCAAATGCGCAGTCCATCCCTTAAAAACGAGGGAGGCATATGAAAATGAATTTATCTCATATGCCGCTGACATTGATATCATCCTTTCGTATGAGAGTCTGAAGGACAGGGTTCATGAAGGGGGAGCGCTTGCTTACAAAAAGCTTCTTTCATCTCTTGAAAAGATTTATGGCTCTTCGGCGGGGAAATATGAAGACAAGGCGAAGGCCGCTGCACTTTGCGTAGAAAAGACGACTGAAGCTGAGGAGAAAAAGGTATCAGATATTGACGTGCTTTCCTCCTTTACAGGCGAGATGCTCGGCGGATGCTTCGTAAGAAAAAAGGATGAGTTCTCGGAGAAGCTCTTTTCCTGCGGCTTCTACCTGGGGAAATATATCTATCTCCTTGATGCCTATTATGATTATCTTTCTGACAGGAAGAAGCATAGGTTCAATCCGCTTCTTCTCATGGGCTTTTCGAACATGGCTGAAATGACGGAGTTTACGGAGCCCCTGCTTACGACTTACATAAGTGAATGCGTCAACGCTTTTGAAATGCTTCCCGTACTCACTTACTCCGGCATCATCAGGAATATTCTTTACAGCGGTGTCTGGAGCCGCTTCAATATAGCAAAGAAAAGGTATCTTTCGAAAGAACAGAAAAAATAATGGATCCTTACAAGGTACTTGGAGTGTCACGAAGTGACTCCGATGATGACATAAAAAGATCATACAGGAATCTCTCGAGGCGTTATCATCCCGATGCGAATATGAACAATCCGAACAAGGATGCTATCGAGGAGAAGTTCAAGCAGATCAATATCGCTTACGACCAGATAATGAACGAGAGAAAGGGCGGCGCCGGACAAAGCGCGGGGCGCGGCCCCGGTTCATCCTACGGTCCCGGTTCGTCATACGGCTACCGTCAGGCGGGCTTTTCGGACGACTCAGCCTTCGGCGGTTTTTCCGATGCCTTCAGAAGAAATAATGAGAGGCAGCAGCAGTCGAGCGGGATCTCTCCCGAGATGCAGGCAGCCGTCAACTATATCAGGAACGGCCGAAGCAGCGAGGCTATGCACGCCCTCCTTGAGGTTCCGGATTATGAGCGGAACGGTACATGGTATTATCTTGCGTCGGTCGCGTCCCAGGGAATGGGGAATATGGCAAACGCGCAGAGCTTCATAAGCCGCGCGATCCAGCTCGAGCCGAACAACCCGACCTTCCGGGAGTTTTCCGAGCGGCTCAACAATATCGGTGCAGGCGGCTGGTATGAGACAGGCCGTGCTGCATATGGGAATCCTTACGGGAGCAGCTCTTCAAGCTGGTGTACGGACCTGATCTGCATGAATCTGATGTGCTTCTGCTGCAGATGCTGAAGTGACAGGGGAGTGACGCGGGGGCGGGAGTGACGCGGGGACGGTTCTTTTGTCACTCGATGGTGACAAAAGAACCGTCCCTGTGTCACTCCCGCCCCCGTGTCACTATTTGTTGTACGCGGTCTCGCAATATTTGCACCGGTAGGTTTCGGTCGCAGGATCCGAAAGAAAGAAGACCTGGTCGAGTTCCTGCTCTATCGAAGTGATGCAGCGGGGATTCTTGCACTTTATGACATTTCTGATCTCCTTCGGGAGAGTGAGAGCGCGCTTTTCTATTATCTTGTCGTCTTTTATGATATTTACGGTTATGTTGTGATCTATATAACCAAGTATATCAAGGTCGATCGCATCGACCGGACACTCTACCTTGATGATGTCCTTTGTTCCCATCTTGTTTGAGACTGCGTTCATGATGATCGCGACGGTTCCCTTTGTAAGCTTGTCAAGCTTCAGGTCGTGATATATCCGAAGGCTCATTCCTGCCTTTATGTGGTCGAGCACATAGCCCTCCTGTATTCCGCTTATATTGAGCATTTTTTCCTCCCTTAGACCTTGATATCAAGTAGTGTCAGGATAAGCGCCATCCTGATATAAACGCCGTACTGCGCCTGCCTGAAATAGGCGGCACGAGGGTCCTCGTCCACCTCCACCGAGATCTCGTTCACACGGGGGAGAGGGTGGAGCACGAGCATATTATCCTTTGCAAGAGTCATCTTCTTTTTGTCAAGGATGTAGAAGCCCTTCATCCGGAGATAATCTTCCTCATTGAAGAAGCGTTCCCGCTGGACCCTTGTCATATAAAGGATATCGAGAGAGGGCATTGCTTCCTCGAGCTTGATCACTTCTTCAAAGGGAATATCGTTTTTGATAAGGACATCCTCCCTGATATAGTCCGGGATGCGAAGCTCCGGAGGCGAGATGAGGATGAAGCGGATGTTTGGATAGCGTATCAGCGCATTGATAAGGGAGTGGACAGTGCGGCCGAATTTCAGGTCGCCGCAGAGGCCTATGGTGAGATTTTCTATCTTTCCGTCAAGTGAGCGTATTGTGAGAAGATCTGTAAGAGTCTGTGTGGGATGCTGGTGTCCGCCGTCCCCTGCATTGATGACGGGGATCGAGGCATGCTGTGATGCGACGAGGGGTGCGCCCTCCTTCGGATGCCTGATGGCGCAGATATCGGCATAGCAGGATACCACGGAAAGAGTGTCTGAGACCGACTCGCCTTTTGCTGCAGAGCTTGAGTCTTCAGAGGCAAAGCCAAGAACCGACCCGCCGAGATTCAGCATTGCGGCTTCAAAGGAAAGACGGGTCCTCGTGGACGGCTCATAGAACAATGTAGCAAGCTTTTTCCCGTCGCAGGCATGTGCATATTTTTCCCTGTTTGCCTCGATGTCCTTTGCAAGATCCATAAGGCTTTCGAGCTCTTCCACGGAAAAATCAAGGGGATTCATGAGATGACGCGGTTTTTTATCCAAGTGAGACCTCCTTCTTATTCGTGTTTATCTTTTGATATGATACCTTTTTTTCGTCTTCTTTTGTAGATTATTTTTAAGAAATGACAACGGGGTCTACATTGTCGTTTGACAAAAAAATAATGTCGGCTAATATAGTATGAGTTTCAAATCTGTTTCGAAAGAAGGGACATAAATGAATGCTGCTCAGATAGCTGCTCTCGTGATCTTTATCATAATGTTCGTCCTCATCATCACGGACAAGATCGAGAGGCAGTGGGTGACCCTCGGTGCGGGGATTCTGACATTGATAATAGTATTTGGAATCATAATGCAGTCCCCCTCTGCCGCCTGGCAGACGCTCAACCTCACTACATTCGGTGATGTGGGCTTTTGGTATGTCGGGAGCGGGCATGAGACTGTTTCCATCGGGATCAACTGGTCTACGATAATCTTTGTCGCCGGGATGATGATAATGGTTGCCGGCATGGAGGAATCGGGCTTTTTCAGATGGCTCTGCCTTCGTATCGCAAAGGCCGTGCATTACAAGGTCATCCCCATACTCATTACCTTTATGATAATGAGCTTCGTGCTCTCGATGTTCATCGACTCGATCACGGTCATCCTCTTCCTTGCGGCAGTTACGATAGAACTTGCGCAGCTTCTAAAATTCCCGCCGGTCCCGATGATACTCGCGGAGATCTTCTGCGCGAACCTCGGCGGCAGCGCAACGATGTGCGGCGATCCGCCGAATATCATTATCGGAACGTCTTTGGGCTACACCTTCTTTGACTTCATGAAGAATACGGGACTTATCGCTCTTATCTGCTTTGCGGTTGTACTTGTTTATTTCCTGCTCGTATGCAAAAAGTCGCTGACAGTGAATCACAAGGAAGGCGGGATCGATATTTCAAAGATCCCGGATCCGAAGGATGCGATCACGGACAAAAAGCATTTCGTGATAAGCTGGGTGATCTTCCTTGCGGCGGTAGTGCTCCTTATAACCCACGCCCAGACCGGCTTTACTGTGGCTCTGATCGGGGTGGCGATAGCAGCGGTGACACTGATATCCTATGGGAAGAGGATACCGAAGGTCTTAAAGACGGTCGATTACAAGACATTGCTATTCTTCATAGGACTGTTCATAGTAGTCGGAGGACTTGAACAGACCGGCGTGCTCGAGCTCATAGCAAACTGGATCGAAAATGTATCCGGCGGCAACGCATTGATAATGGTCGCGATCATCATCTGGGTATCGGCCATTGCTTCCGCCTTCGTCGACAATATCCCCTTCTCGGCTACGATGGTGCCTGTCATCCAAAGCCTTGCAGGGCTCTCAGGAGTCGATCTTCATGTTCTCGCCTGGACGCTTTCAATAGGAACGGATATCGGCGGTTCAATGACTCCGATCGGCGCTTCCGCAAATGTCGTCGGCATATCAACGGCGGAGAGGTCAGGTTATGTGGTGACCTGGGGCAAGTACCTGAAGCTTTGCGCACCGGCCACGATCATTGTTGTGGCGCTGTCGATGCTCATTATCTTTGTAAGATACGGGCTGATCTAAGGATCTGTAGCGAATTAATATGTACATCTTGCTTGTCCAAATCGTGAATCGCGCTCACCTCAAAGCCTCGCTGTAGCCCGCTACA
>CACYBK010000093.1 GCA_902772635.1 uncultured Lachnospiraceae bacterium
AAGGCCGGCTTCTTTGGGATCACGGTTCCGAAGGAATACGGCGGACAGGGCTGCGATCCCCTTACCTACGTAATGGCGGTAGAGGAGCTTTCAAAGGTCTGCGGCACCACAGGCGTTATCCTTTCAGCTCACTCCTCTCTGTGCGTGGATCCCATATTATTCTGGGGCACAGAGGAGCAGAAGAAAAAATATCTTCCCGATCTTGCATCAGGGAAGAAGCTCGGAGCCTTCGGACTTACCGAGCCCGGCGCCGGAACAGACGCTCAGGGCTGCCAGACAAAGGCCGTAGAGGACGGTGATTCATGGGTGCTCAATGGCTCAAAGTGCTTCATCACAAACGGTAAGGAAGCAGAGATCTACTGTATCATAGCGATCACTGATATCGTTGAAGGAAAGCGCGGACCCCAGAAGAAGTTCTCAATGTTCATCGTTGAAAAGGGGACTCCCGGCTTCTCATTCGGAACGAAGGAAAAGAAGATGGGTATCAGAGGTTCATCAACCTACGAACTCATTTTCCAGGACTGCAGGATACCGAAGGAAAACATGCTTGGAACAAGGGGCAAGGGCTTCAATCAGGCTATGCATACTCTTGACGGCGGGCGTATCGGTATAGCCGCTCAGGCTCTCGGCCTTGGCGAGGGCGCGATCGACTGTTGCGTCAACTTCGTAAAGGAAAGAAAGCAGTTCGGAAAATCGATCTCCGCATTCCAGAATACACAGTTCCAGCTCGCTGATATGGCTACAAGGATGGAGGCTGCGAAGCACCTTGTATATGCAGCAGCCTTTGCCAAGGCCACAAAGCCTGTTTATTCCGTTGAAGCCGCGAAGGCAAAGCTCTTTGCAGCTGAGGCAGCTATGGATGTTACCACAAAGGCTGTTCAGCTCATGGGCGGCTACGGCTACATGAGAGATTATGATGTGGAGCGCATGATGCGTGACGCGAAGATCACGGAAATCTACGAAGGAACCTCAGAAGTCCAGAGAATGGTCATCTCCGGTGCTCTCTTGAAATAACGAAAAGGAGTCAGAAATAATATGAATATTATAGTTTGCATCAAGCAGGTTCCGGATACCGCTGGAGGCGTAGTCTTCAATCCGGACGGCACGCTCAACCGCGGCGCCATGCTTACCATCATGAATCCCGATGACAAGGCAGGTCTTGAAGCTGCCCTTCGTCTGAAGGATCAGTACGGCGCTCATGTTACCGTTGTTACAATGGGACTTCCCAAGGCAGAGGATGTTCTCCGCGAGGCAATGGCTATGGGAGCCGATGAGGGCGTCCTTATCACTGACAGGGTCCTCGGCGGCGCCGATACCTGGGCTACATCTTCAACCATCGCGGCAGGCATCAGGAATCTCGACTATGACCTTATCATCACGGGACGCCAGGCTATAGACGGCGATACCGCGCAGGTTGGTCCTCAGATAGCCGAGCATCTTGATATACCCGTTATCTCCTATGCTGAAGAGATAAAGATAGACGGGGACTATGTCATCGTAAAGAGGCAGTATGAGGATCGTTATCATGAGCTGAAGGCGAAGATGCCCTGCCTCATCACTGCGCTCGCAGAGCTCAATGAGCCCCGTTATATGACACCCGGCGGGATCTTCGATGCTTATGATGAGAAGAAGGTCACTGTATGGGGAAGGGCTGACCTCAAGGATCTCGATGACGCGAATATCGGTCTCAACGGCTCGCCTACAAAGATCGCGAAGGCTTCCGACAAAGTCAGGAAGGGCGCGGGCGAGAAGAAGGCTGACCTTGATCCTCAGGGCGCCTGCGAGTACATTATGAGCAAATTAACGGAAAAACATGTAATCTAAGGAGATGAACAAATGGCTATTGAAGACTACAAAGGCGTATACATCTTCGCGCAGCAGGTGGACGGCGAGCTTTCAGGCATAGCGCTTGAGCTCCTCGGAAAGGCCCATGAGCTGGCTGAGCCTCTTGGCACGGATGTTACCGCTGTTCTTATCGGATACAATGTAAAGGGGCTTTGCAATACTCTTGCTGAGTACGGCGCTGACCATGTTATCCTTGTTGATGATCCGAAGCTTGAAACCTACAGGACAGAGCCTTACGCTCAGGCGCTTGCCGGCGTTATCAATGAATACAAGCCCGAGATCATGCTCGTCGGCGCGACCGCTATCGGCCGTGACCTTGGCCCTACGGTATCCGCGCGTGTCGCAACCGGACTTACCGCGGACTGCACAGGCCTTGATATCGGTGATTTCCCGCTTCAGCCTCAGGAGGGCGTTGAGCAGAAGCACAACCAGCTTCTCATGACCCGTCCCGCGTTTGGCGGAAATACGATAGCGACCATTGCCTGCCCGAACAACCGTCCCCAGATGGCGACCGTCCGTCCGGGCGTTATGGTAAAGCGCGCTCCCGAAAAGGGAAAGCAGCCTGACATCATCGAGTACAAGCCCGATCTTACGGAGAACAACAAATATGTTGAGATATTGAATATTGTAAAGGATATGGGCAAGAAGGTCGATATCCAGTCCGCAAAGATCCTCGTATCGGGCGGCCGTGGTGTCGGAAGCCCTGAGAACTTCAAGATTTTGGATGAGCTTGCTGAAGCGATCGGCGGCACCGTATCCTGCTCACGCGCAGTCGTTGATTCGGGCTGGAAGCCGAAGGACCTTCAGGTCGGACAGACAGGAAAGACGGTCCGTCCCAATGTTTATTTCGCGATCGGCATCTCCGGCGCCATCCAGCATGTTGCAGGTATGGAGGAGTCCGACATCATCATCGCGATCAACAAGGATGAATCCGCTCCCATCTTTGATGTGGCTGATTACGGCATCGTAGGAGACCTGAACAAGGTGGTTCCGCTGCTTACGAAGGCTATTAAAGAGGCTAAGGCGAAGACTGCGTAAATGGCTCCGCTTTCGAAAGTTTGTGTTACCCCGGGACTTTTGTCCCGGGGGTTGTCATATATTGGGAATCCGGACAAGGGGACGTTTCCCTTGTCCGCCTTGATAGCCTACAAAAAAAGGAGGACCAGGATGCGGTCGAAGAATCATAAAAAAGCAGCTCTTATCCAATTTATTAAAACTGAAATCTTTTCGCCTGCATCGGTTGTAAAATGGTATGATTGGCTGATCCTTCTTGTTTTGATGGGGTTCTGCTTTTTTGCTTACGCTATGAGCGACCTGTTTCATACAACTGCATGCTCTTATGGATATCTTGACGGTCATATTCTGGATTTCTATGACTATCTGGCAGAAAACGGAATTAATTCCAATGGAACCATCGGCATAAATGCATCCTATATGCCATCGATCTATATCCTTTTTGCGATCTGGAATATCCCAATGAAACTGTTTGGGGTTGTTTCAAGTGCAACCATGCAGCTTGGCATAATCCCGATCATGTGGGCAAAACTTCTTCCGTGTATTGTATTTCTGGCATCAGCAAAAATTGTATTTCTTATTGCAAAAGAACTGGGGATGAGCGGCAGAAAACCGCTGATCGTGGTTTATGCATATCTTTCCTGTCCGGTGCTCCTGTACGGACAGTTTATAATCGGACAATATGAGAGCTTTTTTACAGCACTTGTGCTGCTTGGCTTTTATTTCTGGCTGAAAGAAAGGGAAATCCCCTTTTTGCTCTCTTTTGCATTTGCATTCACATTTAAATATACAGCGCTTTTTGTTTTTCTTCCTCTCCTTCTGCTTCGGGAGAAGAGAATATGGAAAATTCTTGTAAACTGCCTTTTTACAACCATCCCCTATGTCATTGAATATCTGATCTACATGCATTCGGATGCCTTTACAGGATATGTGTTCGGTATCGGGCATCGCGGTGATAATCCGACCGGATATATTGAAAATGCAGCATTGTTTACAGGATTTACTTTTGGAGGAAATCTGAAATTTGTGATCTATATTCTTGTGGTTGCGTTTGCTTTGATCCTGGGGTGGGCATATTTTTTGAATATCAAAGAAAAAACTGAAGAAAAAAAATATGCGGTATTTTTTATCGTTTTGGCTCTAAGTGCTTTTTTCTGCTTGTCCAAGTGGCATACACACTGGCTCATGCCCTTATTTGCGTTTACGACTATAGCGGCTTTCATGCACAAAAGGCTTGCAGCCTATCTTGCGCTTGATCTGATCTTTGGGATGCTGTTTATCATGTTCTGTACATGTCAGTTCGAAGGCGCCCATGATGAAGCGATGATTAATAATGGGGTTTTCAAATTTCTGCTGCCTGACCACAGGGTTCCTTACGCCTATAGTCTTACTGATTATTACAGGCAGATAGATATGTCTATGCAGCTGACGTTTATGACGGCGATCATGGCGGCAAAGGCTGTTTTCTGCCATCCGAAATTTTTGCCTGAGAGTACAGACCAGGCTGTGAACAAAGAAGTATGGTGGATGCGCGCCAGACTCATTATGCCCATGCTGTTTCTGATCATACCTTCAATTCTTATTATTGGAAAATCTGTAAATGTAAAAGCACCTGTATATAATGAGGATATACGTGCGATCTATGTGAATATGGAGGATCAGAAGCAGGTCAGCCAACCGTTCACATCAGAAGGCAGCGGGATCGTAAGCCTCGTTTTCCCGATCTCGAGGGGGAAGGTTTATGATGATGCTCCTGCAATGAAGGTCTCGGTGTCTGACAGACAGGGTCAGGTTCTTTATGAATCCGAGGTTGATATCGAAAAGCGTTTTGAAGGGCAGCTGCTGAGGCTTTACCCCGGTGAACTGGGGCTTAAAACCGGCGATATATATTATGTGAATTATGAGATATTGAATGCAGCAGAGAACTCCACATTCTGCCTGTTGGCCTATGATCAGGGGGACTTTCAAAATGCGCTTTCGAATGGGCAGGAACTTCCCTATCACATGGACATGAGAATATATCAGTAAAAGAAAACTAGTGTGTCACTTTACAATTGCATATACTTTGTGCGTAGGCAGAATTACTTGATGCAAGACGTTTGAGGGAGGTGATGCGGTGGCATCGCTGACCGAAAACAACGCAGCAGCAAGTAATTCTGGCAAGCAGAAAGTGTATAGAATGGAGGGCTCATATATGAGTCACATGTTTAAGCTTTCCGGAAGAATAGATTCCGTAAATGCAGGAGAGCTTGAGAAGACAATTTTTGAAGCGCATGAGAAAGAGGGAGAATTATCAATAGATGCCGGTGAGCTTGAATATATTTCATCCGCCGGACTTCGAGTACTTTTGAAGCTTCGTAAGAAACAGAGTAAGCTCGAGATACTGAATGTATCAAATGATGTCTATGAGATCCTTGAGGTGACCGGATTTACAGATCTGCTTGAGGTAAAGAAGAGGCTGAGATATGTATCGGTCGATAACTGTGAATTGATCGGAAAAGGCGGAAATGGAAGTGTATACCGGATTTCGGAGGATGAGATCATCAAGGTATACACAGAGAAGACACCGGTCGAAAGCATAGAAAATGAGCAAAAACTGGCAAGGAGCGCTTTTGTTGCGGGCGTACCCACTGCGATCGCCTATGATATGGTGAAAACAGAAAGCGGCTATGGACTTGTATTTGAGATGGTTAAGGCGGATGTGATTGCGCGGAAATTCATGGAGGAGCCGGAGAACTTCGACGAATATGCAAAGAAGTATGCAGAACTCTTCAAGACAATTCATTCCGTGAGCATAGAAGGAAAAGGGCTTCCTTCAACAAAGAGCATTTATCTTTCTTATCTTGATCAGCTGAACGGCTGGTATGATGACGGGGAGATCAGTCGTCTCAGATGGTTTATTGAAGAGATACCTGATCGGAACACTATGGTGCACGGGGATTTTCATACCAACAATATCATGGTTCAGGGAGATGAACTTCTGATCATCGATATGGCGGAGATCAGTTACGGAAATCCCATCTACGATCTGGCCTCGTCCTATTATGCTCATGTTCTGAATCCCAGACAGGATCCCGAGAGTGTGATGCGTTATCTGAATGTGACTCCTGAGATCGCGATGAAGCTCTGGGAAGTGATCATGAAGGATTATTTTCAAACGGATGACCGGGAGACGATCGAGAGATTCAATAAAACGATCGAAGGCTTCTGTCTGTTGAAGGCAGCACTCATACCTGCGATATGGGTCAATATGCCCGATGAGCACAAGAAGAGGTCAGTACAGGCAGCAAAAGAGTATCTCTTCCCGCAGATGGAGGCGTTGCTTTCGGGGCTGGATGAGCTTTCGGCGTCCTTTGCGCAGAACACAGAGGTTTGAAATATGATGGGAAGCATCGTGAAAAAGAATTCCAGCCGTTTTTTTCAGAACAGGGACTGCGAATACTTTCCCTGCCACGATATTGAGAATATTGAGGACTTCAACTGCCTCTTCTGCTTCTGCCCGCTTTATCATTTGGGTGAAAGTTGTGGAGGGGATTATTCTCTTTCAAAGAGCGGGAAGAAGTCCTGCGTAAATTGCAGCAGACCTCACGAAAAGGGTGGGTATGAGACGATAATTGCTGCGCTGAAATGAACAGAACTATTATATTTAAGTGCTGGAGGATTTATGGAAGCGGAGAAGATCTATTTTGACATGGATGGTGTGCTTGCTGATTTTGAGCGGGGTGTCAGGGAGTTGTGCGGCATCACTCCTCAATCTCAGAATGATAAAGCCTAAACTCTCCAGTAATTACACTCGATATTTTTTAACAACTTTTTGCCCCTTGATAACCGCATAAACACGCACTTTCAGCG
>CACYBK010000094.1 GCA_902772635.1 uncultured Lachnospiraceae bacterium
CCTGCTGAGCTGCCTGCTGCTGGAGATAAGCTTCTTCATTCCACTGGGCTGCGGCCGCCTGTATTGTCGCAAGATCCTGGGATCCGATCGCCGCATTCATAGCTGCCGACGCCTCGGGACGGACTGAAGCGGTCCCGACATCATAGATATTCTCGGTCGCGCGGTATTTGCTCTTGTTGAATACGCTCCTTGTCTGCTCGACACCGTCAACAGTCACTATCTTCAAAAGCTGTGCGGTATAGCCTGTATGCGCGCTTGAAACCCTTGAAACTGTTCCGACGGGAAGATCACCATTTGCCCTGAAGATGTTGTCAGGTTCTACAGTCTCAAGGATCTGGCTCTCGAAATCCACCTTCCTGTTCGCGGGTCTTGTCTCATGACCGTATACAGTAAATGTAACGCTTGACTCTCCGGCTACACCCTCTATGAAGATAGGATAATCGGAGCTGTTCCTGAAGACGAAATCCTTGATACCGTCCGAGATAGCCGCATCCATTGAAGGCTCTACATAAGAGACCGTCATTGAGTGAGGGCTTCTTTCCACGACCTCGAGCTCCGCCCTTATCACTGCGTTGTAAAGTGTTGTGGAAACCTGGCAGATACCGCCGCCCAAAGCATCAACGGTCGCTCCGTTCTCGTAAGCGGAGGCCTCCATATAGCCGTTCTCCACAGTCCTCTTTTGCATTGCTGTTGATACCGAAAGAGTATCGCCGGGATACATCAGCTTTCCGTTGACATTCTTCGTTCCGACCTGGATATTGTTCCGTCTTCCGACAGTGGAGCCATAATAATTCGTGGTATAAGTTCCGAGCACATCCTTGACGGCCTTGAGCTTTTCAGCGTCACCCTTAGGCTGCACCACGGTTGTCACGAGATCGATCGAGGCATTAGCGCCGTCCCAGCTGTGTGCTATATAATCAACAATCGCAGCTGCGCTCTGAGCCGTATCCACGGTAACTCCCGGAGTACCCTCTATGAAAACGAACTTTCCGTTCTCTCTCTTTAAGTCATTGTCCTTCACCTCTGTTTTCAGCGAAGGTGCGATGCTCTCAACATAAGAATTCACCTTTGTATAATCCGCTCTGAGCGAAAGCGGGAAATCCGCTGTCTGCCCGGCCTCGGAGCGTTTGATTGCAAGATATCTCTCAAGAGGATTTCCTGTCTTTCCATAGCGCATGGCACGCTGGACAACCTCGTTGTCGCCGGAGAGAAGACCGAGATCCGCTCCCTTTGCCTCAACGCTTCTTCCGTCGGGAACCCTGAGCGAAAAGGTCACATCCTTGAATTTTTCGGCATAAGCATCTGCCACGTGCGCGGCCTCTTCAAAGGTCATCCCGGAAACATCAGTGCCTTCTATGAGAACGCCCTTGCTCATGGTCTGACCGGCAAAGTCAGAAGTCGCAGTTGCAGCTGCTGTAGTTGCGGGCTCTGCTGTTTCCGTCGTGGCATTGGCATTTACCGGGATCAAAAAGACTCCTGCAGCAAAGGCCGATGTGATCAAAAATTTGAGAAGCTTTCCCTTTTTCATCATAAATTTTCACTTCCTTTGACAAAAAGCCAAAATACCTTCTATCTTCTTTCTTCCATCTTCCCAAAATGCTCTGCATTGATTTTATCACAGCAAAAAAGCTTTGTGAAAGAAACAAATGGACGAAATATTGATGATTTTGACCCCGTATTTAGTATATAATGGTTACTTGCGGAGGTTTATATAGTATGTCAGTCTTTCCCTTCCCCGGTATAGCGACCCTGCTTGGAGTGATCGTCGTACTCGGAGTGAGATACCGTTATCTTTCAAAAAAACAAAAGGATAAAGAGGAGTCCTACTACGAGCTTGAAAAGCGTGCCGATGCGGCTCCAACGGCAGATCTTTCAAAACTCGACTATATCAAGGTTCCGGTTCAGGATTTTCCCTTCGGTTTTTCGGATGACCCCGAGGTATGCCTCATAGAAGAGGAACTTCTCGCGCTTTCAAAAAAGCCTCTTCTCAATCTTTCAAGAAGATCGAATACCTCCTTGAAGCTTGAGTTCGGCGCGAGAAACCTGAAAAAGATGCAGGTCATAGCAGACGACTACGACAGACTTGTGGTTCTACTGTGCGATTACGCAAAGATCCTGATGGAAAACGAAATGATAGAGGAGGCCTGCCGCGTACTCTCATTCGGAGAAGATATCGGCTCAGATGTCTCACAAAACAAGACCCTTCTTCAAGAATGCAGGGAAAAATCAGACATACATACCGATGATCCTGATAAGGATCCCGATGCCGGCGATCCAGAGAAGGACCGCTCCGATGATGTAAAGAATGCTTCTGAAACGTGAGCCCTGAAGATAACCGGTATAAAGCCCGAGGATCACAACCGCGATAGAACAGATTATTATCATCACAAAGAGGAGTATCACGTTCGCGGAAAGGATGCCCGCCGCGCAGCCCGCGATAAGCGTATATATCGTGGTCACCGCTATTATGCGGACATAGGTCATCTTCGTGATCTCGCTTCTCTTTTCTTCCACATCATATTTTCTGACGCCTTTGATGAAAAGCATCACGCCAAGGAAAGCGAACACGAGAAAGGCGATCGCCTCTCCAAAGCCCCTTGTATTCTGGAAAACACCCAGGCTGTTCAGCTTGAAACAGGCAGCATAACCGCCGAAAAAGAAAGCAAGCTGAAGGAGCGTGACCAGACAGGTATTTATGAACAGGGTCTTCTTCCGGATCTGTGCGAGCTTCGCGCCTTCATTCTCAATGGCCGCGAACAGATCGAGGCTGATGCCGGCGACCATAAGAACGATCTCAAGGACATTCATTTCATTATCTTCCCAAAACCAACAACACCAAAGCTACGGGTTTAGTATAATCAGCCGCGGGAAAAATCAAATATTCAAACGTCGCGATATGTCAAATACTTGTAAGAAAAATGAGCCCCGGGGACGGAGTCGGGGGACCATTTTTTGGTCCCTTGACTCCGTCCCCGAGGCCCATCATCACCCGTGCCTTATTTTTCTCAGCACCGGATACAGTACCGTCGCGACCAGGACTCCGAACAATGCCTGAAGCAGATCCGGCACTATCGAAAGCACCGCAGCGGCGGTCCCGTAGAGTATCGAGGAAAATATGAAATATCCGCCCGGCACAAGGATGAGCGCCACAGCTCCCGCGATCAAAGCCGCGGCGACAGAATGTTTTGAAAGCTTCTTCATAAGCACCTGAAAAAGCACTGCCACAAGAAAAGCCGTTAACGCCTTTATGAAAAAGGTCACCGGAGCGTACAGAGCATAGCCCCCCAGAATATCCGCAAGAGCGCTTCCGATGCCTGCCGCAAGGAAGCCCTTCCCTCTCCCGAGAAGGAGTCCCGAAAGGATCACGATGGCGTCACCCGGATGAACATAACCGTTCACCGCCGGGAGCGGGATCTTGATCAAAAAGGTCGCCGCGAAGGTAAGCGCCGCGAAAACCGCTGTCATTACTATTCCGTATATTTTTTTCCTGTTCTCGTCCATAATTTTAACCAAAAAGGGGGACACGCTTTGCGTCCCCCTCCCTTTCACAAAACCAGATCATTATGTCTTATTAAATTGTCAATCCGCAGTCACTGCTGTTTCTTCACCGGTGCTGACAACTTCGTCATCCTCGTCATCCAGCGCATCATGATAAGTGAAGCTTGTGTTCAGCTCGATATCCCTGTAGCGGCGCATTCCTGTACCTGCCGGGATCAGCTTTCCTATGATAACATTTTCCTTCAGGCCGATAAGATGATCCACCTTCCCGTTGATCGCGGCTTCGGTAAGAACCCTCGTCGTCTCCTGGAAGGAAGCTGCTGAAAGGAAGGATTCCGTGGCAAGTGAAGCCTTTGTGATACCAAGAAGGACTCTCGTTCCCTCTGCCGGATTCTTGCCTTCCTTTACAAGCTCATCATTTTCGTCCTCGAATTCAAGATAATCCACTGTACTTCCGGGAAGATAATTCGTATCTCCCGCGTTCTCTATCCTCATTTTTCTCATCATCTGATGGATGATGATCTCTATATGCTTGTCATTGATATCAACACCCTGAAGACTGTACACCCTCTGGACCTCGCGGATGATATAATCCTGAACCGCACGGATGCCTTTGATCTTCAGTATGTCATGAGGATCGAGCGAACCCTCTGTCAGCTCATCCCCGGCTTCGAGCACCTGTCCATCAGCCACCTTGATCCTGCTTCCGTAGGGGATGGGATATTTCTTTTCCTCACCGTCCTCGGGATTTCTGACATGGATCGTCCTCATCTTCTTGGTCTCTTCGATAGTGACCTCTCCGGGTATCTCGGTGATAATGGCAAGACCCTTCGGCTTTCTTGCCTCAAAAAGCTCCTCGACACGGGGAAGACCCTGGGTGATATCAGATCCTGCAACACCGCCTGCATGGAAGGTACGCATCGTAAGCTGGGTACCGGGCTCACCGATTGACTGCGCCGCTATGATACCTATCGCTTCACCGACCTGAACAGCCTGTCCGGAGGCCATATTCGCACCGTAACACTTAGCGCAGATGCCGTCCTTTGATCTGCAGTTCAGGACATTTCTGATCTTCACCTTCGTGATGGGCTCTCCCTTGTCATCCACACCGACCGTGCAGATCTTTTCAGCACGGACGGGAGTGATCATATGGTTCGCTTTCACGATGATATTGCCGTCCTTGTCCTTGATGTCAAGGCAGGAGAAGCGACCCTGGATCCTGTCCTTAAGTCCTTCTATCAAAGCCTTTCCGTCAGTGAAGGCCTTGACCCAGGCACCGGGTATCTCCCTGCCTGTTCCTTCAACGCAGTCTCTTTCCCTGATGATGAGCTCCTGCGAAACATCAACAAGACGTCTTGTAAGATAACCGGAATCGGCTGTACGAAGTGCCGTATCCGAAAGACCTTTTCTTGCGCCGTGAGCTGACATGAAATATTCCAGAACGTCAAGACCCTCACGGAAGTTGGACTTGATGGGGAGCTCTATGGTACGTCCGAGGGTATCAGCCATCAGGCCTCGCATACCGGCAAGCTGCTTGATCTGCTTGTCGGAGCCTCGGGCTCCGGAGTCAGCCATCATGAAGATATTGTTGTAAGGATCAAGTCCCTTAAGAAGGTCCTCAGTAAGTATCTTGTCCGTCTTTTCCCAGGTCGAGATGACTTCCTTGTAGCGGTTCTCCTCTGTCATAAGACCACGTCTGAACTTCGCAGTGATCTTGTCAACCGCTTCCTCGGCTGCATGGATGAGTTCCTGCTTCTGGGCGGGAACCGTCATGTCCGAAATGGAAACCGTCATTGCGGCAAGGGTTGAATATTTATAACCTATGGACTTGATATCATCAAGTACCTCTGCGGTCTTTGTGGCGCCGTGCTTCTGCATGACGCGTTCAAGAAGATCCTTAAGGTCCTTTTTCTTTACGAGCTTGTCGACCTCGAGCTTCAATTCGTTTTCCGGAAGGCTCCTGTCAACATAACCGATATCCTGAGGGATCACCTCGTTGAAAAGGCAGCGCCCAAGGGATGTATCAATGATCTGAGAAGCAACAGTCCCGTCGGGACGCTCCTTCGTAACACGGATCTTGATCTTTGACTGCAGGGTGATCGACTTGTTCTCCTTTGCGAGGATGGCTTCATTTACCGAATTGAAGACCTTCCCCTCTCCGGGCTCGCCGTCCCTCTGCTGTGTAAGATAATAAATACCAAGAACCATATCCTGTGAAGGCACTGCCACAACTCCGCCGTCCGAAGGCTTTAAGAGATTGTTCGGTGAAAGCAGCATGAAACGGCACTCAGCCTGTGCCTCCTCAGTCAGAGGAAGATGGGCTGCCATCTGGTCTCCGTCGAAGTCGGCATTGTAAGCCGCACATACGAGGGGATGAAGCTTGATAGCTTTTCCTTCCACAAGGATGGGCTCGAAGGCCTGGATACCGAGACGATGGAGTGTCGGAGCACGATTCAGCATTACAGGATGCTCCTTGATCACCTTTTCGAGGATATCCCATACATCCGGCTCAACACGCTCTACCATCTTCTTTGCAGACTTGATATTGTGAGCCTTTCCGAGAGCTACAAGCTCCTTCATCACAAAGGGCTTGAAAAGCTCAAGCGCCATGGGCTTCGGAAGACCGCACTGCCATATCTTGAGCTCCGGTCCTATACAGATAACAGAACGTCCGGAATAGTCAACTCGCTTTCCGAGAAGGTTCTGCCTGAATCGTCCGCTCTTTCCCTTCAGCATATCTGAAAGTGACTTCAGCGGTCTGTTTCCGGGCCCGGTAACGGGACGCCCGCGGCGGCCGTTGTCTATCAGCGCGTCAACCGCCTCCTGAAGCATTCTCTTCTCATTTCTGACGATAATGTCGGGAGCTCCGAGATCAAGGAGTCTCCTCAGACGGTTGTTCCTGTTGATTATCCTTCTGTAAAGGTCATTGAGATCACTGGTCGCAAACCTTCCGCCGTCAAGCTGCACCATAGGGCGAAGATCCGGAGGAATGACAGGGATAACATTCAATATCATCCATTCAGGCCTGTTTCCTGACTTTCTGAAGGCCTCGACAACCTCAAGCCTCTTCAATATACGAAGCCTCTTCTGGCCGCTTGATTTTTCAAGCTCATCGGAAAGCTCTGTAAATTCCTTCTCAAGATCCACCGCAGCAAGAAGCTCCTGAACTGATTCAGCTCCCATTCCTGCGCGGAAGGCACTCGAGCCATATCTATCGCAAGCCTCCTGGTATTCGGTTTCTGAAAGTACCTGCTTGTAATGAAGGTCAGTAGTAGTGCCCGGATCCAATACTATGTAAGATGCGAAATACAAAACCCTCTCAAGAGTCTTCGGGCTTATATCAAGTATGAGTCCCATCCTTGAAGGGATACCCTTGAAATACCAGATATGAGAGACCGGAGCCGCAAGCTCGATATGTCCCATCCTCTCACGACGAACGGATGCCTTTGTGACCTCAACGCCGCAGCGGTCGCAGACAACACCCTTGTAACGGATCTTCTTGTATTTTCCGCAATGGCACTCCCAATCCTTGGTCGGTCCGAATATCTTTTCGCAGAAAAGTCCGTCCTTCTCAGGCTTTAAGGTACGATAATTGATGGTCTCCGGCTTCTTTACCTCGCCATAGGACCATTCCCTTATCTTTTCGGGAGATGCAAGGCCGATCTGGATGGCGTCAAAATCCACATTCGTTGTTTCTCTTCTGCCTGAATCATTCAATCTCGACACGGCTTAACCTCCTTACTCATCCTCGCTGCCTCTCTCCGCCATGGATATAGCGGAAAGCAGAGCGTTGTCATCATCGCCAAGGGAATCCTTCCCATCAACCCCGAATTCGTCATCATCGGAATCTTCATTCTCCTCGTCGAGATCCTCAAGTGACTCCGTATCGTCATTCCATTCCTGCTTTGAAAATCCGGCCTTTTCAAAGTTCTCGCTGGATTCAAATGCCGAGAACCTGTCACCCTGAAGCAGGGAGTTGATATTTGTATTGCCGTAATCAGAGGCCTCCATAAGCTTGACCTCATGATTGTCACGGTCAAGAAGCTTCACGTCGAGAGCCAGTGACTGGAGTTCCTTCAAAAGGACCTTGAAAGACTCGGGAGTTCCCGGTGAAGGGATGTTTTCGCCCTTTATTATCGCTTCATAGGTCTTCACACGGCCTACCACATCATCGGACTTGACCGTAAGTATTTCCTGAAGGGTATATGCAGCACCGTAAGCCTCCAGTGCCCAAACTTCCATCTCTCCGAATCTCTGTCCGCCGAACTGCGCCTTTCCTCCGAGAGGCTGCTGGGTAACGAGTGAGTAGGGACCGGTGGAACGTGCATGGATCTTGTCGTCGACCATGTGGTGCAGTTTCAGATAATGCATGTGCCCGATGGTAACAGGAGAATCGAAATCCTCGCCTGTTCTTCCGTCGCGAAGCTGAACCTTTCCGTCGCGGCTTATCGGAACGCCTTCCCATTCCTTCTTGTGATCGAGATGATCCTCGAGATATTTAATGACATCGTCCGAAACGATCCCCGTGTATTTCTTCTTGAAATCCTCAAAGTCGGTATTGGCATAATCATTTGCCATCTCAAGAAGATCCTGGATATCCTTTTCGTTTGCGCCGTCAAATATGGGAGTCTCGATATTAAACCCGAGTACCTTTGCCGCAAGTGAAAGATGGATCTCGAGGACCTGCCCTATATTCATTCGTGAAGGCACGCCGAGAGGGTTAAGGACTATGTCGAGAGGACGTCCGTTCGGAAGAAAAGGCATATCCTCAACAGGAAGCACTCTTGAAACGACACCCTTGTTTCCGTGACGGCCCGCCATCTTGTCGCCCGCCTGGATCTTTCTCTTCTGAGCTATATATACTCTGACCGTCTTGTTCACTCCCGGAGGCAGCTCATCACCGTTCTCCCTCGTGAATACCTTTGCGTCAACTACGATTCCGAATTCACCATGAGGAACCTTGAGGGATGTATCCCTGACCTCTCTTGCCTTCTCACCGAATATCGCGCGGAGAAGTCTCTCCTCTGCTGTAAGCTCCGTCTCGCCCTTCGGTGTGACCTTTCCGACAAGGACATCACCGGCACGGACCTCTGCACCTATCCTGATAACGCCGTTCTCGTCAAGATCCTTCAAACCTTCATCGCCAACGCCCGGAACATCGCGGGTGATCTCCTCCGCTCCAAGCTTCGTATCACGCGCGTCTGTCTCGTACTCTTCAAGGTTAATGGATGTATAAACATCATCCCTGACAAGTTTCTCGGAGATCAGAACAGCATCCTCGTAGTTGTAGCCCTCCCATGTCATGAAGCCGATGAGCGGGTTCTTTCCGAGTCCAAGCTCTCCGCCGGAGGTTGAAGGCCCGTCAGCTATGACCTCGCCTTCATCCACATGGTCTCCGTTGCTTACGATGACCCTCTGGTTGTAGCAGTTGGACTGGTTCGATCTCTCATATTTCGTGATCGTATATTCTTCCTTTTCACCATTGTCGTCGCGCTTTACAACGACCTTTGTGGCATCGGCGGAAAGCACTGTTCCGGAATGTCTGCATACAACACAGACTCCGGAGTCCACCGCTGTCTTTCCTTCCATGGACGTACCTACGACGGGAGCCTCCGTCGTAAGAAGCGGAACTGCCTGACGCTGCATGTTCGAACCCATAAGGGCGCGGTTCGCGTCATCATTCTGAAGGAAGGGGATGAGCGACGTAGCCACGGAGAATACCATTCTCGGGGAAACGTCCATATATTCAAACAAGGAACGGGGATATTCCTGCGTCTCATCACGGTAACGTCCGGAAACAGACTTTCTCAGGAAATGGCCCTCACTGTCGAGCTTCTCGTTCGCCTGTGCCACATGAAGATCATCCTCTTCATCCGCAGTCATATAGACGACCTCGTCAGTAACTCTGGGATTCTCGGGATCCGTCCTGTCGATCTTTCTGTAGGGCGCCTCCACAAAGCCGTATTCATTGATCCTCGCGTAGGTCGCAAGTGAATTGATAAGTCCGATGTTCGGTCCTTCAGGCGTCTCTATAGGGCACATTCTTCCGTAGTGAGAATAATGAACGTCACGCACCTCGAAGCTCGCGCGGTCTCTGGAAAGACCACCGGGACCGAGAGCTGAAAGCCTTCTCTTGTGAGTAAGCTCTCCGAGAGGGTTCGTCTGATCCATGAACTGTGAAAGCTGTGAGGAACCGAAGAATTCCTTCACCGCCGCAGTTACGGGTTTGATATTGATAAGGGACTGGGCCGTGATCACGTTCTGATCCTGAGTCGTCATTCTCTCACGGACCACTCTCTCCATCCTTGAAAGACCTATCCTGTACTGATTCTGAAGAAGCTCGCCCACTGAACGGACACGGCGGTTTCCAAGGTGATCGATATCATCCTTGTTGCCTGCACCCCATTCAAGATGCATGAGATAATTGATGGAGGCAAAGATGTCCTCCCTCGTGATATGCTTCGGAACAAGATCATTCCTGTTCTTCTTCAGGGCATCGAAAAGATCATCCTTGTCCGTCTCGTCAAGTATCTGGCGAAGGACAGGATAATAAACAAGTCCCTTTATCCCAAGTTCTTCGGGATCAACGTCAACAAAGCTGCGCAGATCCACCATCATATTTGAAAGGACCTTTGTGTTCCTCTCCTCTGTCTGGATAAGAACATAGGGGATACCGAGATTCTGTATCTTGTCAGCAAGCTCCCTGTCTACAACAGTTCCTGCTGAAGCAACTATCTCGCCGGTCTCCTCATCAACAACATCCTCCGCAAGGGCATGCCCTGAGATCCTGTTTCTGAAGGAAAGCTTCTTGTTGAACTTGTAACGTCCGACCTTTGCAAGATCATATCTTCTCGGGTCAAAGAACATCGCATTTATAAGGCTCTCAGCTGAATCTACTGCCAGAGGCTCGCCGGGCCTTATCTTTTTGTAAAGTTCAAGCAGACCCCTCTCATAAGAGCCGGCAGGCTCCGCTTCAGTTATAGCGGGATCCTTTTCAAGAGTAGCCATGATCTTCGGTTCCTCGCCGAAGGTGTCTATTATCTCCTGCGTCGTACCAAGGCCAAGCGCCCTGAGGAGCACCGTGATCGGAACCTTCCTTGTCCTGTCCACGCGCACGAAAAAGACATCGGAACCGTCTGTCTCATACTCAAGCCAGGCACCCCTGTTGGGGATGACTGTGCATGTAAACAGTTTCTTTCCGGTCTTGTCATGATCTATTCCATAATATATTCCGGGGGATCTCACGAGCTGTGAAACGATGACTCTCTCAGCTCCGTTGATCACGAAAGTCCCTGTCTCAGTCATCAGAGGCAGGTCACCCATGAAGATCTCATGTCCTACGGCCCTGTCGGTATCCTTGTTGTAAAGCTCGACTCTCACCTTCAGAGGGGCCGCATATGTTGCGTCTCTGGCCTTGCATTCAGGGATCGAATATTTGACCTCGTCCCTGCAAAGCTTGAAATCAGTGAATTTGAGAGACAGGTGTCCGCTGTAATCGGTAATTGGTGAAATATCGTCAAAGGCCTCCTTCAGGCCCTCATCAAGAAACCACTGATATGAGCTCTTCTGAACATCGATGAAGTTCGGCATCGACAGAACTTCACGCTGTGAAGCATAACTCATCCGGATTCCTTTTCCGGCTTTCACCGGACGTATCCTGTTTTTTTCCATGTACACACACCTTTCGAAAGACAGTCCGCTACAG
>CACYBK010000095.1 GCA_902772635.1 uncultured Lachnospiraceae bacterium
CGGATATTAATATATACATCATTCATTATTCAACGGAGGTATTTTTAAGATGGCTCGAATCGCAGGTGTGGACTTGCCCAGAGACAAGAGGATAGAGATAGGCCTGACCTACATCTACGGCATAGGTGTGACTACCGCGGACAAGCTTCTTGAAAAGGCAAAGGTCAGCCCGGACACTCGTGTCAAAGATCTGACCGATGACGAGGTAAAGAAGATATCCGACGCCCTTGAAGCATCCGGGATTCTCGTAGAGGGTGAGCTTCGGCGTGATACGGCTATGAACATCAAGAGACTCGAGGAGATCGGCTGCTACAGAGGCATCCGTCACAGGAAGTCCCTTCCCGTCCGTGGACAGAAGACAAAGACCAATGCGCGCACACGCAAGGGTCCGAAGCGTACAGTTGCTAACAAGAAGAAATAAGGAGAGGTAGCGCATTATGCCTAAGGCAGTGAAAAAGACAGGCAAGAAGCGTGTCAGAAAAAATGTTGAGCATGGTCAGGTACATATCCAGGCTTCGTTCAACAATACTATAGTTACCGTTTCAGACAGCGAAGGAAACGCTCTTTCATGGGCCTCCGCCGGTGGACTTGGCTTCAGGGGATCAAGGAAATCCACTCCCTTTGCGGCTCAGGCTGCTGCGGAATCAGCATGCAAGGCTGCCCTTCCTCATGGACTCAAGGCAGTTGATGTTATGGTAAAGGGACCCGGAAGCGGAAGAGAGGCGGCGATCCGTGCGATCGCAGCAAACGGCATACAGGTGCTCACGATCACTGATGTTACACCTGTTCCTCATAATGGCTGCCGTCCGCCCAAGAGAAGACGTGTATAAGGAGGAGCGATAGAGATGGCTATAGACAAGACACCCATCCTCAAGAGATCGAGGTCACTCGGACTTGAGCCCGGTTTTCTCGGGGTTGACAAGAAGTCAAAGAGAAGAAAAGAAATGACCCGCCGCAAGGTTTCCGAGTACGGCGAGCAGCTGAAGGAAAAGCAGAAGGCGAAATTCATCTACGGCGTGCTTGAAAAGCCTTTCCGCAATTATTACAACAAAGCCGACAAGATGAAGGGCATGACCGGTGAAAACCTTATGCGTATGCTCGAGTGCAGGCTTGACAATGTAGTATTCCGTATGGGGTTTGCACGTACCCGTCGTGAAGCAAGGCAGATAGTAGATCACAAGTTCATCCTTGTGAACGGCAAGAAGATCAACATTCCTTCTTATGAAGTAAAAGCAGGGGACAAGATCGAGGTCAGAGAGGCGGCACGTTCCACACAGAGGTTCAAGGACATCGCTGAGGCTGTCAATGGCCGCACTACACCCGAGTGGCTTGAGGTAGACAGTGCATCATTTTCCGGGACAGTTTCATCCCTTCCGAAGCGTGAGCAGATCGATGTTCCCGTAGATGAGATGATGATCGTCGAGCTCTACAGCAAGTGATCTTACTGATATTATTCTAATTAGAAACTGATAATCAGGCACTTGAGAGTGGAGGAAATGCTTTGTTCGATTTTGAAAAACCCAATATTTCGGTAACTGAGCTTTCTGAAGACGGAAAATACGGCGTATTTGTATGTGAGCCCCTCGAGAGAGGCTACGGAACTACGCTGGGCAATTCTCTTCGCAGGATAATGCTCTCCTCGCTTCCCGGCTGTGCTGTAAGCCAGGTTAAGATCGAGGGTGTTCAGCACGAATTCTCCGTCATTCCCGGTATCAAGGAGGATGTTACCGAGATCATCCTTAATATCAAGGAACTGGCACTGAGAAACAAAAGCAATACAGATGAGCCGAAGACAGTCTATCTCGAATTTGAGGGAGAAGGCGTGATCAAGGCTTCTGATATAGATTTTGGCTCGGATATAGAAGTCGTCAATCCGGACCTTACCATCGCGACAGCGTCCTCACCCAACGCGAAGCTCTATATGGAGCTTACTATCACGAGCGGAAGGGGCTATGTGAGCGCTGAGGCGAACAAGACTGATGATACTCCGATCGGAGTGATAGCAGTCGACTCGATCTACACACCCATAGACAGAGTGAATCTGAAGGTCGAGAATACACGTGTCGGACAGCAGACAGACTATGACAAGCTTACACTTGAGGTCTGGACGAAGGGCACGCTTCGGGCTGATGAGGCTGTCAGCCTTGCTGCAAAGGTGCTCTGCGAGCATCTGAAGCTTTTCATCAATCTGTCCGAAGCAGGCAGGGAAGTAGAGATCATGACTCCCGATGTACCTGCACCCGCTCCGACTCCCGGAGATATGCTGATAGAGGAGCTTGAGCTTTCGGTACGTTCCTACAACTGCCTGAAGCGCGCTGCTATCAGTACCGTACAGCAGCTTACGGAGAAGTCTGAGGAAGAAATGATGAAGGTCAGGAACCTCGGAAGGAAGTCTCTGGAGGAGGTTACGAACAAGCTTCATGACCTTGGTCTTTCCTTCAGAAATTCCGACGATTGAAGCAATCCGGACTGTTCATGAATTGTAAAGGAAGAATACCATGGCAAAGTACAGAAAATTATCCCGCACATCTTCACAGAGAAAGGCTCTTTTGAGAAGCCAGGTGACTCAGCTCCTCTGGAAGGGAAAGATCATCACAACAGAGTCAAAGGCGAAGGAAGTAAAGAAGATCGCTGAAGGCCTTGTAGCTCTCGGGATCAAAGAAAAGGACAATTACGAAGAGGTCACCGTTTCAGTAAAGACACCCAGGAAGGACAAGGACGGACACCGCGTCAAGGAAGAGAAGGACGGCAAGAAGGTTACTGTTTACGATACTGTTGACAAGCAGATCAAGAAGGACAAGCCCTCCAGACTTCATGCAAGACGCCAGATGCTGAAGGTTCTCTATCCCGTTACCGAGAAGGGCGAGAAGAGGCGTGAGGACAAGCAGGTAGACCTTTGCGCAAAGCTTTTTGATGAGTATGGCGCAAAATACAAGGATCGTCAGGGCGGCTACACCCGTATCATCAAGATCGGTGAGAGAAAGGGTGACGGTGCGCTTGAGGTTGTTCTCGAGATGGTCTGATGGCTTGAATAGATCAAAATGACAAAAGACAGGGCAATGACCCTGTCTTTTTGTATTTATTGAAAGGCTAATATTCAGGCTTTTAACCGCCCTTCCTTCAGGAAGGAGTCAAAGAGCGCGGGGTTCACCTTCGCGACGGAATCCTTGTCCGAAAAGTGAGAAATCGCAAGTCTCGGCTTTGCAATGGCTGTTGAGGAACGTATGACGAGCTTCGGCCGCAACATATTTTTTGATAGGGCTATGTCCTCGCGCATTACCTTCAGGATATAATATCCGCTCTTTCCAAGTTCCGGAAGATCCTGATGTATGGTGGTAAGAGGAGGAGAGAGCTTGTCTGCAAGAGGGACATCATCAAATCCGATGACGCTCACATCCTCGGGAACCTTGTAGCCTGCGCTCACAACGGATTCTATCACTCCATCAGCGATCAGGTCATTTCCGCATACTATTGCGGTAGCGCCGAGAGAAAGGAAGGTGGGTACATGATAGGGCGCTGCTTCCCTTACAAAGTAGCCGTAGACCGCAAGATCGGGATTTATGGGAAGGTTGTGCGAGAGCATGCTTCGAAGATAGCCGAGCATTCTCCTGTCTGAGATATAGGAGCCCTTTGAACCGTTGAGAAATGCGATCTTCTCGTGGCCGAGGGCGGCAAGATGGGAGACAGCCATATCAAGAGCTTCCTCACAATCTGTGCCTACAGAGCCGATGTAAGGATTTTCAGGAATATGATTGTCAAGGAGGACCGTAGGTATCTTTGTCTCCCGAAAAGCACTCATCCAGGGATCTTCAAGTGAAAAGCCGAGGACAAAGGCTCCCCTGAAGTCCTGCTCAAGCAT
This sequence comes from uncultured Lachnospiraceae bacterium, assembly GCA_902772635.1. Classification (GTDB taxonomy): domain Bacteria; phylum Bacillota; class Clostridia; order Lachnospirales; family Lachnospiraceae; genus RUG306. The sequence goes on from CACYBK010000095.1 coordinate 3,860, forward strand.
ATATGTGTTGTATTCCAGTTCGCCTTGAAATTCGGGTGTGACAGGGATTATTGAAACATCAAAGCTGTCCGCAAAGGCAGCCTTCTTGAAACCGTCTACAATGCTGTACCCGAAATCCTCGGGTTTCTCAAAACTCATATTCTCGATGAAAAGAGCAAAGCGTCCCTTTCCGGTTTCAGTATTTTTCTTCTTGTAGCCAAGTTCTACAGCGGTAGAAAGGACCTTCTTTCGAAGATCATCACTGATGTCTTTTGCACCGTTAAGTCCTTTTGATACCGTGCCCACTGAAATCCCGAGCTTTTTGGCGATCTCTTTTATGGTAGCCATTTGTGACCTTCCAGTTCTCCATTAGTTGTACATATTCAGTCATTCATTATAGAGAAATTTTTTCGTAAAGCAAGCAGTTACGAAAACTTACGAAAATTTTTGTGCAATCCATTCAAACGCAATTTGACAAAATTATAAAAAGTGCCGAAAGAGAAAAGCAGCATTGACAAGCAGGACTTGCGGTGATAAAACATAAATCAGCAAACGAAACAATGCAAAACAAAAACGAATGGTATCGTTTACACGAGATGGAAACGTTATTAATTTTCGCAATGTTTCGGGATTCAAACAATTCTCATCAGAGAAAAGGAGAGGAAAAGTAATGAAAAAGAAATTTGTTTCACTTATGATGGTCGGAGCCATGACAGCTGCTCTTGTTGCAGGCTGCGGATCGACCGGCGGAAACACAAATTCAGGCGCTGCGAATTCAGGTGCAGCAAATTCACAGGCAGCAAACTCCGGAGCTTCAACCGGAAAAGTTGAGGAGGTTTCACTCACAGTCATGACCCCCGCAGAGGACGACGCATGGGTTCGTCAGGAAAGCGCTGCATTTGAGAAGGAGCATCCTGAGTACAAGATCACATGGAATTATCTCCAGACATCAGAGGCTGACGCGAAGGATGTTATCCTGAAGGATCCCACAGCGATCTCACAGTGCGGTGATGTTTACATGTTTGCAAACGATCAGCTCACATCTCTTGTGAAGGCAAACGCTATCGCAAAGCTCGGCGGTTCCACTGCTGACGCTGTAAAGGCAGACAACGGCGCGGCTATGGTAGCGTCAGTTACATATCAGGATTCGATCTACGCTATCCCTTATACTTCAAACACATGGTTCATGTTCTATGACAAGAGCGTTTTCTCTGATTCAGATGTAAAGAGCCTTGACACGATGCTTTCAAAGGGCCGTGTGGCTATGGACATCACAAACGGCTGGTATTTCCCCGCATTCTACGCAGGAAACGGCTGCACCTTCTACGGTGACGGTACAGATGAGAGCGGAAAGATCGATTTCTCCGGCGACAAGGCTGCCAATGTTACAAAGGCAATCGTAGGTCTCGTTGCGAACAAGAACTTCGTGGTCGCATCTCCTGAGGATTCCATCGGCCAGCTTACTGACAGTGATGCTTCAAAGAAGATTTCCGCATTCATGGGCGGTTCATGGAACACAAAGGACGTTAAGGAAAAGCTTGGCGACAACATGGGCTGCGCTGCACTTCCCACTGTCAAGGTTGACGGCAAGGATGTTCAGATGAAGGCTTTCGCAGGCTCAAAGGCTCTCGGCGTAAACCCGAACTCCAAGAATCAGAAGGCGGCTGTAGCTCTTGCAGCATTCCTTGGCTCAGAGAAGGCTCAGCTCGACCACTTCACAATGAGGCAGATACCTCCCACAAATACAAAGGTTGCTTCAAGTGCTGATGTTCAGAAGGATCTTGCCTGCGCAGCTCAGGCAGCGGTTGCTTCAAACACCTCTATCCTTCAGCCCGCATTCGGAATGGACAGCTGGTGGGATGCAGCTACAAACTTCGCAAAGGCCATCATCTCCGGCGAGGTTACGGAAGCAAACGCAGCTGAAAAGACAGCCGCATTCAACGAGACAATCAATTCCTCTATCGTAAAATAATAAGCTACCTTTCCGCCGTCGACCCTCAGAAGCCGGCGGCGGCATTCTTTGAACATTTCATGTAAAGTACAGATCAATAAAAGGGGATAAGATCTATGGCCGTTTCCACCACAGTCGCCGACGCAAACAACGCGGCAAAGAAAATGAAAAAGAAGAAAATGTTCAAGTCTGAGTATACTCTGTTTGATGCCGTCACAAAGGGCGGATGGACCACGAAGCTTTCCATGGTAGTCATGGGGTTCGGGAACATAGCCCACAAGCGCGTTATCAAGGGACTTATCTTTCTTCTCATAGAAGCTGCATTCATCTTCTATATGGTGATGATCGGTGCCGGAGCGCTTGCAGGGCTTCCGAGCCTTGGAGATCAGGCGCAGGTCGAGGTCTGGAATGAGGATGCGGGTGTTTATGAATATCAGACCGGAGACAATTCCCTGCTATACCTCCTCTACGGCGTAGCGACCATAGTTTTCATAGTGATCTTCTTCTGTTTCTGGGCTGAGGCTGTACGGAGTGCCTACAAGGCTGAGTGCCTCTCGAAAAGAGGAGGGCACCTCAATACCTTCAGGGAGGACTTGAGGAGCCTTTTGAATGAGAACCTCTGGAAATTCCTGATGTTCTTCCCGTTCGCCGGGATACTGCTTTTCACAATTCTCCCGCTCGTATTCATGATCCCGATGGCGTTCACGAATTACTCAACGATAGGCGACCACCTTGTTCTATTTGACTGGGTCGGTATGGAGAATTTCAAGACTATCCTCGGACTTGGCGGCTCGCTTGGAAAGGAATTCTGGTCGGTTCTTGGATGGACACTGGTTTGGGCGTTTTTTGCAACCTTCCTCAATTTCTTCTTCGGGATGATACTTGCCATTGTCATCCAGAGAAAGGACACAAAGCTGAAGGCCTTCTGGCGCACCATCTTTGTCATCTCCATCGCGGTTCCCCAGTTCGTATCCCTCCTTATCATGAGGACGATGCTGAATCGAAACGGTGTAATAAACAATCTCCTTATGGACTGGGGCTGGATACAGCAGCCGCTGCCCTTCTGGGAGGATGCGACATGGGCAAGAGTATCAGTCATTGTCATTAACTGCTGGATAGGAATCCCCTATTCTATGCTTCAGGTCACCGGTATCCTGCAGAATATCCCCGGAGAACTCACGGAGGCCGCAAAGATCGACGGCGCAAATTCAGTGCAGGTCTTCTTCAAGATCACGCTGCCCTATGTATTGTTCATCATGGGTCCCTACATCATCACGCAGTTTACGGGAAATATTAACAACTTCAATGTCATATACCTCTTGTCGGGAGGGGCGCCGGTACCTGTGGGCGCCACAGCCGGAAAGACGGATCTGCTCGTCACCTGGCTGTACAAGCTGACGATCGATTATCAATACTACAATCTGGGCGCGGTCATAGGCATTATTTCCTTCATTGTCCTTTCGATCGTAGCGCTCATAACATACAGAAATACTGCAGCATACAAGGATGAGGAGGGATTCCAGTAATGGCGGATGTGACTGTTTCTCAAGGGATCACTTCAATAAAGAATGATCCGAATTTCAAAAAGAACAGGATGGCTCCCGGAAGGGTTGCAAAGAATGTGGTCGTTCATGCGATACTCGCTGTGCTCGCCCTGATATGGCTCTTCCCGATATTCTGGGTCGTGCTGACATCGCTTAGGGCAGAGAAGGGGTCCTATACATATTATTTCTGGCCGAAGGCTCTCACGTTTGATAACTATGTGAAGCTGTTCACGGACACCTCTTCCATCAACTTCCCGAGGATGTTCCTGAATACACTCTTTATCGCGGTCTGCTCCTGCATCATTACGACAATCTTTGTACTCTTCGTGAGCTATTGTATGTCGAGGCTCCGTTTCAGGCTCAGGAAGCCTTTCATGAACCTCGCTATGATACTCGGTCTCTTCCCCGGCTTCATGTCCATGGTCGCTGTCTACTTCCTCCTTAAGGCCGTAGGACTGACGGAAGGCGGACTGATAAGGCTCGCGTTGATCCTCTGTTACAGCGCGGCTTCGGGAACCGGGTTTTACATAGTGAAGGGCTTCTTTGATACGGTCCCGAAGTCATTGTCTGAGGCGGCGATCCTCGACGGCTGCAACGGTATGCAGGTATTTACGAAGGTGGTGCTTCCCCTTTCAAAGCCTATAGTCGTATATACGATACTTACAGCATTCCTTGCTCCCTGGCTTGATTTCGTATTCGTCCGCGTCATTGTCGGCGCGAAGTCGGAGTACTGGACGGTAGCGCTGGGGCTCTACAATATGCTTGAGAAGGAATATATCTACAACTGGTACACCTCCTGGGCGGCCGCCGCAGTCATTGTCTCAATCCCGATAGCGCTGCTTTTCATATTCATGCAGCGAAATTACGTGGATGGAATGACAGGAGCCGTGAAGGGCTGATCAAAGAAGACAAAGGACATCCGCCGGAAACGGCGGATGTTTTACAAGGTTAGTTTATGAAAAAAACGAAAATAATAATATCCCTCGCCCTTGCAACGCTTGTCCTTGCCGCATCCTGCGGAACCAAGCAGGGACGCTTCAGCAAAAACGCAGATACCGCCGCCGCAAGGCAGCAGGCAGAGCTCTTGGGAAAATTGGACTATTCTGTAGAACAGCCGGATTACAACACAACCTATGAGATATTTGTTTATTCCTTCGCAGATTCAGACGGGGACGGGATTGGGGATATCAAAGGAATTACAGAAAAGCTTGATTATATCAATGACGGAAAACCGGAAACTTCCGACGACCTTTCCGCCAATGCGCTGTGGCTGACGCCTGTCTGCCCGTCCACGACCTACCACAAATACGATATTACTGATTATTGCGATATAGACAGTGAATTCGGGACTCTTGAGGACTACAAAACCCTTCTCTCAGAAGCTCACAAAAGAGGGATGAAGATAATATTCGATATGGTCATAAACCATACCTCAAGCGCCCATCCCTGGTTTGTTTCTGCGTCGGATTATCTTAAAAGCCACAGCGGGATTGACTTCTCAAGCATGTCAGCGATTGAAGAGGCGGTAAAAGCCTGCCCGCAAATTGATTATTACAATTTTTTGAATGAAAAGAAGGACGGCTACGCGAAGCTTCCGGGGACTGATTATTATTACGAGGCGAGATTTTGGGAGGGTATGCCGGATCTGAACCTTGATTCTGAAAAGGTAAGGGCGGAACTGAAGGAAGTGGCAGAGTTCTGGCTTGATCTTGGCGTTGACGGATTCCGGATGGATGCAGTCACAAGCTATCATACCGGAAATACCACGAAAAGCGTTGAGGCGTTGAAATGGTTCTGCGATATGGCGCGTTCCATAAAGCCTGATACTTATATCGTGTCGGAAGCCTGGACCAATCAGGCGGAATACGCGAAATATTATGAGGCGGGGATAGATTCGACCTTTGACTTTGCCTTTGCGGGGCAGAGCGGAGTCATCGCAAATCTCGCAAGAGGCTCGGAGCCTGCTTCCACCTATTCAAAGGCGATCGCTGCTGAAGAAAAGCTTTACGGTGAGGAATCAAGAAAGAGCGGACGCGGGAGCTTTCTGAACGCGCCCTTCTATACGAACCATGACACAAACCGCAGTGCAGGCTATTATACGGGGGATGACGCTTCTTCGATGGTGAAGCTCTCCGGCGCACTGAATCTTTTGATGAGCGGGAATGCCTATGTTTACTACGGCGAGGAGCTTGGAATGAAGGGCTCCGGAAAGGATGAAAACAAGCGAGCTCCAATGGCCTGGTCTTTGGACGGAGCAGACAAAAAAGACGCAATGCTTTGCAAAGGGCCTGCCGACATGGACAGGTCGCTTGAATATACGCCCTATGGCACATATGAATCGGAAAAAAATGACGCCGCATCGATATATGCTTATTACAGAGATCTGATGAGGATAAGGTATCTCTTCCCTGTTATCAGCCGCGGAAAGACAGAAGTGATCGATGAGATCAATTCAGACAAAGTAGCC
>CACYBK010000096.1 GCA_902772635.1 uncultured Lachnospiraceae bacterium
ATGGAAAGAGAATTGAGAAGAAATCAAAACGTGCTGGTCTGCGTAGGAACAGGCGTGATCATGTTCGGATTCTGGAGTGTGATCAAGGGTATCATGACAATTTTTTTGCAAAGGGATCTTCTGCTTGAGATGATCGAGACGTCAAAGCAGTCTCTTTCACCGGAAGAGCTTGAATTCTTTGATCCTGTTTTTACGGTTGTTTGTATCGTCATCGGAATTATCGTCGGCATTGTGCTTCTTATACGCATTTATGTCGGACTGTCCGCCAGAAAAGAAGGGATGGGAAGAGAAACGCGTACCCATAGGGCTTATCTGGTTTTTTCGGTGATCCTGGCGGTGCTCCCAGTGTTTTATCTGGTGCTCGAGTTTTCAGAGGGCGTGAAAAGCCTTGGGAGCTTTTTGGACCAGATCGTTCCGATCATTATTGATGTCACTTCCCTGGTCATGACCATCCAGCTTCTTGTGGCCGGCGCAAAGGTCAGGAACCTGAAACGGAGGCTGAAGGAAGCAGAGGAGGGGGCTTCATGAACAAGGATTTTCATTATTATGGGACCTATTCCGCTGCAATCTTGGCGGGTTATACACATGAAGAGGCGCTTCGTATTGCCGGAAGTGCGTTTTTTGTAGACCTTTGCACCAAGCCGATCTTGAGCAGCGTAGGCGCGCCCGTGGAGGCGGCTACCACCATGCTTGCCATGGAAATGGCGGATACCGGAAGCGATCCCATATCCCAGCAGGATGTGTCGCGGATCTGGGCTTCCTTCCATTTTCTGCCCGGAGACCTCTATTCCGAGAGAAAGGGCTGCGGAAAACGGTATATGCAAAGATATCATCTGATCTGCAGGCCCAATGGAGATCTTTTGGTGGATACCGTCAGTCAGGTGAAGGGGAAAGATCTTGAAGCGACAGGGCTTGCCATGCACGTGCTGGCAGATACCTGGGCGCATCAGTATTTTGCGGGAACGCCTTCCCGCGTGATAAATGACACAAATTATCATTTCTATGAGATCCTGCCGGATGGAAGCGAGCGGCCTGTCAAGTTCGGATCGAACCCCGCAGCGACCGATGATCCGGAAAAGGGCACCTATATCAACAGTATCCGTCAGAGCAGGGAAACCTCTGTGATGAATCTGGGACATGGCAGAGCCGGACATCTTCCCGACTACAGCTTTATGCGTTATAAATATATGCCGGCATGGGCGGATTATGAGGAGGTTTTGAAGGACAACCCGAGCGACTTCATGCATGCTTATTGTCAGATGATCTACGCGCTGAAATTTCTGAAGGGCGAGGGCGGTGTGTTTAAGAAGGATACATACGATACGCAGGCCGTGGAGCCGTATCGGGAAAGGATCGAAGAGATCCTTCTGAAACGGCAGATTGATGCCTGCGCGGACTGGAAGGAATTTGGAGAAAGCCTTTCGGGGCAGGAGGTGCCGGATTTTGAGATATCGGAATATCAGGAGGCTTATCGCCAGGCGCCGGAAGAAGAAAAGGATAATACCCCAATGGGCAGGTTTATCCTCGCGGCGCTTTCCCAAAAGAGCATGGTAACGAACAGGGTTTACAAATCCGGAAATCTATTGCTCGGCGTCACCTCGGACTACAAGAAGTGGGGAACAAAGGGGATCAAGGCCTATATGAAGCTGATGGAGGCGATGCAGAAAGGAGAGACCTCATGAGTATCGGAAGACGTATTGGAAAAATAATATCAGGCCTGCTGATCATTGCGGGAGCATTCATTCTCATGAAGGTGCCGGAGGTCGGACATATTATCATCGCGCTGATCCTTGCCGTATCTCTTTTGGTTTTGGGGATTAGTTCCCTTATCTATTATTTTACCATGGCGCGGCATATGGTGGGTGGCAGGGACACCTTGTACACAGGACTGATCGAAGTGGATCTTGCGCTTTTCACGCTGTCTGTCACGGATGTTCCCAAGGTTTTTGTAATGGTGTATCTGGTCGCGGTATTTGGTGTCACCGGAGTATTGCATATACTGCGGGGATTGGAAGCGAAAAAGAAGCAGGCCAGCGGATGGTGCTGGCGGGTCATTGACGGCGCCATATATTTAAGCGTCGCGGTGCTTTGCCAGATCTTCCTCCAAAATACGGTAGCGATGGTGACTATTTTTGCCTTTGGGCTGATCTATCTCGGAGCGGAGCGGATCGTCAGCTCCTTCTACCGGTCAAAGATCGTATATGTCCAATAATGCCGGAAGAGAACTATCCATACGGCGGGCTTATCCGCTTTGCGAGGAATGTGTTGATGGAGTAATAGCGGATCTTGATACGTAATAACTCATTTTACCGACAGAAATGATAATTCGTCTTGCTTACCTTGATCCAAGATACTGATAAGGCGGTATGCAGGACCGGTAGGATGGGTGCGCCCCAGTTCCCAAGCCTCAACCGTTTTTTTTGAAACACCCATATAATTCGCAAAGACGGTCTGCGTCATGCCGGATCGGTTTCTTATCTCCCGTATTTCAACATTAGAATATCTTTGGACAGGAGCAATAACAAGTGTTTTGGATTTGGCTGTTCCAACACCTTTTTCAAAATCTATAGCCTCCTGCAGGCCGGTTTTCAGATCTTCAAATAATGAACTCATAACATTTTTCCTCGATTTGCGGAAGCTTCGGCTTTTAATGACTTAACAAGTTTTTTCAGAACATTCTTCTCTTCTTTTGTAAGATTGTCTTTTTCGTCTTTTGTAAAGGCGGTTATCAGATAGGTGACCTCATATTCTTCAAAATCTGTATAGCACACCCTTACGCTACCACTTTTTCCTCGATGCTCAAAGGGAAATCTGACTTTCCTTATTCCACCGGTTCCTTCCATAACAGGCCCTGACTGGGGATCTTTGAGAAGCATAATCTGAAGCGATAGAAGCTCTTCTTCGCCCAATCCTATTTCAGCCCATCTCCTCGAAAATAAGGGTACTTCAATAAATGTTCTTATAAGTCCATCTGCATATAATTCGTTCATATGATGATAATACACCCTACAATGTAGGGTGTCAACGGGCAGCATTCCAGTAATACTCAAAAAAAGAGTGCAAGTTATAAAAAGCAAATTTGAGGTCATACGCAACAATGGCATTGACGCGGTATATTGCCTATGTCATACTTGCAAAAAGCGTTAGAAAGAACTCAAGTTTTGAAGCAAAACCGGCGCAATCCCTTACCGTTACTGGGATTGCGCCGGTTTTGCTTCAAAACTTGAGATTATATCAGTTTGCTTTTTGGAATGATACGAAGTTCACCTCCTGGTTTCCTTTGTCGACTGCTTCTGTCTTAACCGTGGCTCCGTAGAGTTTTTTGACAAATACGCCTGCCAGCCAGACTTTTCTCTGATTCACGTCCTTGGCGTTCATATAGTAGCTGCGGATCCCTTCGTAATCATATCCGGTCCTGAATCCCAGGAGATCGTCCGCTGCGTCGTAATATGCGTCTCTCATGAGGTACTTGTATCCGTACAGGTTATCTGTATTGAATCCTACGGAATCCAGGTATTCTGTGACAGTCATTCCGTTAGCCTTGGTATGGGCTACTATCTTGTCGATATCAACTGCTGTAAGTCCGCTTGCATTTACTGTAGTGTTGATGCGGTTTAAGTCTGCACGGTCACC
>CACYBK010000097.1 GCA_902772635.1 uncultured Lachnospiraceae bacterium
GCGAAGCAACATCTTCCTCTGCAAATCCGTGCGCATCCTGCCGGAGGCTTTATAGTGAAAGACAAAATATTTTTGTCTTTCACTATAAAAATGAATTGCCGCAAGCCGCTCCGGAGTGAGTCCTAAGGGTCAATTATGCTGAGTCAATCAAAGTTCATCAAATATCTTTGCGCCCTTCGTGGAGATCCATCTGAAGAGCAGGAGGGCAAGAACAAGATATATGGCACAGACGATAATGAGATAAACAGTGCCATTGATGACGACAGCACCGCCGAAAAGTCCTGACATGAGGAAAATATAGGGCAAAAAGACCGCTGCCGCAACAAGGCCGCAGATCAGCATCGAAAAGCCGACAGCAGCGCTCTGCTTTATGACGACTGCCTCGTTCTTCCAGTCAAAGCGCGGTCTTTTCAGGTTTTCGATCAGGCCGACCTCGGCGGTAAAGACCTCACAGAGTACGACAAGAGCAAACAAAAGGATAATGTTCAAAGGATTTGCATTAAAGATATAGCCCAAAACAGCGGTCGTAAAGATCAGCGGCAGGATGTAGATCGATACCTGAAGCTTGATCTTTGCCATGAGGACGCTTTTACTGCTCACCGGAAGGGTCCTTATGACCCAGAGGCTGCTTCCTTCAAGCGATACGGAGGCGGCAGTCATCATCCCCATTACCATCATGAAGCAGAGAAAGGCCGCGATGATGACAAAGACCGTACCCTGGAATACAGGCGGTATGTTTGCAAAGGCTGTGACTACCTGGTCCCTTCGGGTCAGCAGGATCACGGGGATTATCAGGAGGAAAATGACATTCATGCAGGAATTCATTATATATACAGCGCTGCTTGAAAGCCGCTTCAGTTCCTTCCGATAGAGGGCGGATGCGGCAGTCCGTGCGACCATGCCGCCGCCGTGGTAGACCTTTCCCTTCGCGCGCCCCGTCGCTGTCACGATCGAAATGAAATTCTTCTGAACGAGGAACCAGATGACAAGGAAGATCGCCGCCGTTATTGCGAGGATAATGAGAAGGGCACCCACATCTCCGAGGCAGCCCCTGCCCATCAGATAGAAGGGATAGAGGTATCTCATTATATTCCCGCCGATATCCTCCCCGTGCGTGACGAGGTAGGAGATCAGATCCTGAAGCTTCGAAACAAGGAGCATGTATATAAGCATCAGGCCGAAGGAAAGAACGACCGTGACAGTGGTCTTTCCCGAGCCGGCGCTGAATTTTGAGCTTATCTTTGATGTGATGAAGCCCACGATGAGGCAGATCGACACCGTAAAGAGGGTGATCGAAAGTAAGGTCACAATCTGGAAGATGAAGCTTTTCAGATCAAAGCCCATCGTATTGATATAAACATCGATCGACGGAACGAAGCCTATGGCTGTAAAGAAGAGCACCCTTATCGCAAGCACCATCATCCGCACAAATACTATCTTTGAGGGCTTGATCGGAAGCGGAAGCAATATGTCATTGTCCTTGGGACGGAATATCATATTGTCCGCAAGGAAGACGCAGGTGATGAAGCCTATCACGGCGCCGACTATCGAATTCATCGCGAAAAAGATCCAGGCGTAGTCCGTAAAAAGCAGCGGCGCCATCATTGACACCAGCGACTGCCTCAAGGCGAAATAAATGGCGGCCGCGATAATGACCATCACGACGACATAGTACACCATTCCCGACCTAGCGCTCATCTCCCTGCCTCTGTGCCTCCTCCCAAAGGACATGGAGGACATCAGGGATTTGAGCTGCATCTTGAACAAGGCCTTTGTCATGATGTCACCTTCCCCTCGTCGAGCTCAAGAAATACATCCTCAAGGGAGCTGTCACCGGTAACCTCTTCCATGCTGCCGGTGCGCACCACCTTCCCGTCCTTGATTATAACGACGGAATCGCAGACCTTCTGCGCGACCTCAAGGACATGGGTGGAGTAAAGGATCGCGCCGCCGCGTGCGCAAAGCGCGCTCATCTCCTCCTTCAGATGGAAGGCCGCCGTAGGATCAAGGCCCACGAAGGGCTCGTCCATTAAAAGGAGCTTCGGCTCATGTATGAGGGCCGAGATTATCACGAGCTTTTGCTTCATTCCGTGTGAATATGCGGAAACATTCGTCGCGAGATCCTTTGTAAGGTCGAAGGTATCGGCGATCCTTCTGATCCGCTCCTCCCTTACCTCTTTTGAAAGCCCGAAGATGTCCGCTATGAAATTGAGATAGCCTATCCCCGTCATAAACTCATAGATATCCGGATTGTCCGGGATATAGGCGATGTTTTGCTTTACTGCAAGGGGGTCGTTTTTCACGGAAATGCCGTCTATCATTATCTCTCCCTGTTCAAAGGAAAGCATGCCGACGCAGCATTTCAGAGTTGTGGTCTTTCCCGCGCCGTTTTTTCCTATGAAGGCACAGATCTTTCCGCTTTCCAAAGATAATGAGAGATTGTCCACTGCCACCTTGTCTCCGTACTTTTTTGTAAGATTTCTGATAGAAAGCATGATCATATCCTCCCTGCGCCGTCGCCAATTGAAACCCGGTATATCCCGGGCTCCTTACTGTATTTTTCAAGATAAGCCTTGTTTATCTTTTCATTGAACTCATCCAGAGCCTCGTTTTTTACGATATTTACAGTGCAGCCGCCGAAGCCGCCGCCGGTGATACGGGAGCCGATGACGCCGTTTATAGAATGCGCCGTATCAACGAGGAAGTCTATCTCCTCGCAGGAAACCTCGTAATCATTACGGAGGGAGATGTGGGATTCGTCCATCAGTCTCCCGAAAAGCGCAATATCATTTTCTGAAAGAGCCTTCACAGCCCTTATGGTACGCTGATTCTCGTATACCGCGTGCTTTGCGCGCCGCCTCACGGTTTCGTCTTTGATCGCGCCCTTGTTCTTTTCAAATGTCTCTTCGTCGATATCCCCGAGAGCCTTGATATCAAGGACGCTTTGAAGGTCAGAAAGCGCTTCAGCGCACTGGGAGCGCCTCTCATTGTAGGCAGAATCCACAAGGGAATGCTTCACGTTTGAATTTACGATTACGATAGACGCGTCCTTCAGGATCACAGGGGCATATTCGTACTTGAGCGTTGCGGTATCGAGGAAGATCGCGTGATCCTTCTTTCCCATGGCCACCGCGAACTGGTCCATGATGCCGCATTTCACGCCGTTGAAATTGTTCTCGGAATACTGGCCGATCTTCGCAAGATCTACGCCGGTCACGTCATCAAAGGAATAAAGATCCCGAAGGACAGCGCCGGTCAGGACCTCGATCGATGCCGAGGATGAAAGCCCCGAACCGTTTGGTATATCGCCGAAGAGCGCCATCTCAAAGCCGCTGTCTATCCCGTAGCCCTGCTTTTCAAAAGCCCAGACCACGCCGATCGGATAAGCCGCCCAGCCATACTTTCCATTAACCTTGATATCGTCTTTTGAAAGCGTGATGACGCCGGCTTTTGAGACATTTTCGGAGTAGAGCATTATTTTGTCATCATCACGCCGCCTGGCAATGGCATAGGTGCCGAGGGTCAGGGCGCAGGGAAAGACGTGCCCGCCGTTGTAATCGGTGTGCTCGCCTATGAGGTTCACCCGGCCGGGTGAAAAATATTCGCGCGTGTTTTCGAGGCCTCCGAAGAGCTCAGAAAAGCGCTTTTTCAGTTTTTCAATATATTCAGACATGATCTCCTCCAGTATCAGATCCGACAAACATACTTAATGATAAAGGGAGGCAAAATGCGCAGCATACGCAGCGGACCCTGAGCCCAAAATGATACCTGTTATAGTACTCCCGCGAGTACCGGCAAGCATTTCGCCGACCACATGATAACATAACGGTTGCGCCATTGCACGATTTATTGACAAACATAGGGATTTCCGATAATGTGGAAGGACTTGAAACATACGAACTACGGAGGTTTTCAATGGATATAAATGAGGCGAAGAATAAAGTAATATCGTCCGGGCTCCGGCTTCAGGCGACGGGGCTCATCGCCCGCACCTGGGGGAATATCAGCTGCAGGGTCGATCTCAACCACTTCGTGATAACTCCCAGCGGCAAGGGCTACGAGGGACTTTCCGAAGAAGACATAGTAATGATCCGGCTTTCGGACGAATCCTTTGAGGGTAATGTCAAACCCTCAAGCGAAAGGGGCGTCCACGCGGCGCTCTACAAGCTCCATCCGGACATTAATTTCATTATCCATACACACCAGCTCTATGCGACAGCCGTCGGAGTGGCGGGAGAGGCGCTGTCGGGGCTTGAAGACCTGAATTCTTCTATACTTGGGTCAATCGTCCCCTGCGCGAAATACGGACTTTCCACCACGAAGCCCCTGAGAGACAATGTTGAAGCGGCTTCAAGAGAAAACCCATCTTCGAGAGCTATCCTGATGAGGAACCACGGGGCTGTCTGCATGGGGAATGATATGGAGGATTGCTTCCTTGTTTGCGAGACCCTTGAAGAGCTTGCAAGAGAGCGGTTTTCAGAGATCACCGGAGAGAACACTCCTTACAGGGTCTTTCTTCCTGACTCTTCGACCGGAAAAAGATATATAAGCTACCGGGAAAGAAACGGGGCGGTTTTCGCTTTTCTGAAGACTCCCGCGGTGAAATACGCATCAAGCCACATGAACGGGCTTCCCGCATATATTGACGATATGGCGCAGCTCTGCGGTCCGGGGATACCTTTGCTTCCAAGGGGATCCGGGGTTAAGCGGATAGACAGCCATCTTGCAAAGCGGCCGGCTGTTTTCATAAAGGACCGGGGTGCGATCTGCATGGGAGAAAACAAGGAAGAGGCTGACGCGCTTGCAATGGTTCTTGACAAGAACGCCTGCGCTGCGATAGTGCGCGAAAAGACCGGAAAAGGCGCGTCCGTTCCTCTTTTCACTGCGCTGCTTGAAAATTACAATTACAAAAAGAGCTACTCAAAGCTGAAATAGCAAATCGGGCAGAGGATAGTTTCCTCTGCCCGATGATCATTA
>CACYBK010000098.1 GCA_902772635.1 uncultured Lachnospiraceae bacterium
GTGGCATCGCTGACCGAAAACAACGCAGCAGCAAGTAATTCTGGCAAGCAGAAAGTGTATAGCTAATTGTAAAGTGCCACACTAGTCTCATCATTTTTTAGCATAGAGGAAGAAGCATTATGTGGAGGACGAAGAAGCCCATAAGATCGCAAAGAAAATTCCGATCCAGGGGTTCTTCCGTATCTGGACAAGGGCTACTGATCTTGAAGTATTGTTTGTCACCCTCCTTGCATTTGCAAGAACTGAAGCAAGCTCGGCAAACGGCGGCAACAGAAAAACATTGTTCAACACTATCAAAAACGCGTCGAAGGACTCATGATAAAGATCTTGCTGCAGGCGGCTCTGCGATAAAAAAAAGCACTCCACACGGAGTGCTTTTTTTGCAAGCGATAGACGGGGCTCGAACCCGCGGTCTCGACCTTGGCAAGGTCGCGCGTTACCAACTACGCCACTATCGCATTTGATCTGTCTTCGCCCTTTTGTTTGAAAGACGAAAGGTATTTTATCTGAATTGTGCTTTCATGTCAAATGTTTTTTTCAATCGGCGGCATATTCCGTCCCGAGCTGTGTATTGAAGTCATCAAGGGGCGAAACATCAACAGGCACCTGCTCTACCGTTCCGGCCTTTGACGCCTGATAGGAGCGGTATGCCGAAAAGCCTATCCAAAATGCGACAAGGGCTATGACCGCAATGAAGACCACTGCCCAAAGGACATTTGCGAGCTTCCTCTTTTTGACAGCGCCCTTCATATTCTTTTTTTCCTGCTTATGAAGATCTACCTTTTGCTGACTCATCTTAAAAACCTCTTTTTGATTTTTGGCGGCACACTTTGCCACACGAAGGATGATTATAGTTTAGTTCATTTTTTATTTCAAGGATAATTATTCTCTTCCCTCTACAACCCTGTAGGTAAAGAATATATCGGCTTTTTCGGCGTGCGCGTTTTTGCCTGTCCTCTTCAAGGAATCGTTCACTGCCAAAAGCCCGGCGTCAAAGGCGTAGGTCTTGCTGCTTGGATCGACAGAGGTTGAGCCTGCCTCCGCCCGCCAGTGGTAGAGGACCTTTTTGATATGGGAGACCTTTTTCGCGCGCTCCGCGCAGCGAAGGACGAGGTCATAGTCCTGGGCGCCGTTGTATCTGGAATCAAGGAGGCTCTCCCCCTCTGAAATGAGGCTCCGCTTCACTGCAAGGAAATGGCAGATATAATTGTTCGTATAGAGAAGGTCCATGTCAAAGTCCGCCTTGTAATGGGGCTCGAAATATCTGTCACCGTCCATCTTGTCTTCATCGGTATAGACCATTTCCACTTCGCTGTCCTGCATCGTCTCAACCATGCGGTAGAGGGCGTCGGGTTCGAGCACGTCGTCATGGTCAAGAAGCGCTATCCATTCCCCCTTTGAAAGCTCCATTGCGCGGTTCGTGTTCTCCGCTATGCCAAGGTTTTCGGAAAGGACCTTTACCTTCACCCGGGCGTCCTTTTTGGAATAATTCTTTAATATACGCTCCCTCTTCCTGTCCCCGTCGCAGCTTGCGTCCGCGATGCAAAGCTCAAGATTTTTGTAGGTCTGCGAGAGCACAGAATCTATCATCATTGAAAGCTTTTTGGGTTCCGTCTTGTAAACGGGAACGAGGATGCTTATAAGGGGCGCGTAGGAAAATCGTTCCTGCCTCTGGCGTGAAAGCTCCTCCTCCGTTGCTTTCTCGCTCTTTCTTTTTTCTTCATACTCCTTGTCGTCATGGATGCCCGTGATCCCGCGGTAGAGAAGGGTCCCTCCGGCAGTCGAGAAGGAAAGCTTGATATCATTTTCCGCCCCCTTCCCCTTTTCAAACGAAAGGGAGAAGCCGGCATTATATTCTTTTGAAAGCCCGGGATAAACCACATCCGCTCTCATATGCCGGGATAGCGTGCTTTCAATTGGCTTTCCCTTAAAGGAAGCCTTTATGTCCACTGGGACAAAGGCGCCCTTTTCATCCTTTTTTTCCGCGAAGGCCCAGCCCCTTACGGTCCAGACCTTCTTCTCAAATACCGCGCTGTCAAGGGCGAGGAAGATATCGTCATCTCCTGTTGTTTCCATCTCACCTTCAGGAAAATGATCCTTAAAGAAAACTGTCTCATTCCCGTTTGAAGATCTGTATGAAAGCTCTATCAAAGGGCGTTTTTTGCTGTCTCTTGAAAAAGGGGTTTTTACGATGAAGCCGGCTTTTTTGGGATCTGCTTCTGAACCCATGGCATCGACCACATCCTGCCTTTCGACGAATGAGAGCTCTGCCTTTGAACTGTCATTATCAGCTTTGGCAGAAAGGATTGAATTATCATCATCAAAAAGCGCCCAGCCCTCAACGCATGCCTGTGTCTCACCGCCCTTTGCTTCAAGGCGGAAGCTGTCGATGCAGTATGTAACATTATCTTTCTTTTGTACGGAGTGAAGCTTAATCAATTATCTCTCCCCCTTCTCTTTTGTTCCAAAGCTCGTCTTTTTTGAAAAGCCCGTGTATCATGCCCTGCTTTTGCCTGTCAAAGAAAAATTCAATATGATAGGAAACGGCGCCATTTGGCACAATCAGATGAAGCTGCGGATCCATGTCCATCAGGAAAAGCCCGTTTTGAAGCTCTCTACCGTTTGTTTTTGGATATACGCTCTCCTTTGTCCCGTCTCCATGAAGGAACACGGACTTCTTCAAGCAAAACATCACCGGAAGCTCTCCCGGGTCAAGGCGAAGGGTCTTCACATCTTCTTCAATTTCTATATCAAGTGAAAAGGCCTCGCCCCGGTTTCGAAGATATATGATCTTTGAATCAGCCTCTGAGTAGCCCCCTCCCCGCCCGAAGAATATCTGAAAGCGTTCAGGCGTAAGGCTTTGCGTCATGATATCTGAAAACGTGTAATTCCGCCCGTCTGAAGAAAGAGGCAGCCCCTCTTCATTGCCTGCGACCGTTTTTTGGAAATGCTCCTCCATCGCGGCAAAAAGCCTTTCCTCCTTCCGGCTTATCTCAAAAAATGAAAAGAGCTTTTTGAGAAGCCCGCTCTCCGACCATGAATCCTGCCTGTCAAGGGTGAAGAAAAGGGACGCCCTGTAATAAAGGTATTTGATGGGGATGAGAAAATCAAAGGTCCATTCATAATCAATGACGGTCCACTTCCTGTCCTCTCCCCTTATCAGGTTTTCAAAGATAAGGTCGATATCAAGCCCCCTCACGGAAGGAAGGCTTTCATCGGGAAGATTCCCTCCAAAGAAACGGGAATAGCCTTCTTCTATTCTGAAAGGCTCCTTTTCTTTGTATATGCCCTCAACCATATCGCGGTATTCAAAGAGGGCCTCAAAGAGCGCTGTCTCTCTTTTTTCGCTTTTCTGTAAAAGTCCGGAAAGCTCGGATGAGAAGGTCTTTCCGGAAACATGCTCAAAGAAAAGCTCATCTCCATCGCCGGAAAGAGCGTTGATGGAAAGAGAAAAATCCTTCGTCTTTTTTGAAAGAATATCGTATGAATTTCTGATGAAGGAAAGCTGCTCTTTGCCTCTTTCCCCACAGGGACGCTTTATGACGCTGCGGCTCCCTCCAGGTCCTTCTTCTATCACCGTTCGAAGGGCAAAGGCCTCATCCCTTGAAAGCGCGTATTTTGAATATATGACATGGGATCTTTCTTTTTTTGGATCCTTCCTTATCAGGAGGATATATGAGCTTGAAAACCTATCAAAAAGGCCGTTTGAAACTATCCGGTCGATCACCTCATAGTCGTCGAAGGCAAAGACATGGTATCTCTCATCTATCCATGAATACTTTGACTTGAGCTCCCTCTCTCCCGGCAGCACGCTCTCGGAATAGAGGAGGGTACAGTTTTTCCTGTTTGGGAATGGATAATAAGAGAATACGAAAAAGCCCTGATCCGTGAGCTCCTGCTTCAGCCTGCAAAGTCCTGCGTAGTCTATCCTTCGTTTGGAGTCGTCGTTTGCGAAGGTTGAAAAGGGAAGAAGCCCCTCATTGTCCCTGTAGCCAAGGAGGAATTGAAGGCCGAGGGGGTTGTCCGCGGCGGCTATCAGGCATTCATCCTTCGAAAGGGCTGCGGCAGCCTTTTTTACGGCAAGAGAAAAGCTCTGCCCCTCAGTGAGGGCCGAGCCTTCTATGACGGAAAAAACCTCCCCGCACGCAATGTCGGAAGAGACAAGGTCAAAGCTTTGAAGCCTTCTTTCATATTCAGGCGAAGCGTCCATCAGAAATCCTCCGGGAAGAGATACAACATTTTCAACTTCGCCATTATACTACAAAAATGGTCCCAGGGGACGGAGTCGAGGGACCATTTTATAAAAAATGGTCCCTCGACTCCGTCCCCTAGGTCCATTTTTATTTTACGAGATCCTTTGCCCTCAGATATGCTTCATCAAAAATATCATATACGGTCGAACTCTCCCTTTCCGCCCTCCATGGCTTCGATCTACCCATATAGTGCACT
Organism: uncultured Lachnospiraceae bacterium; assembly: GCA_902772635.1. Taxonomy (GTDB): domain Bacteria; phylum Bacillota; class Clostridia; order Lachnospirales; family Lachnospiraceae; genus RUG306. The sequence goes on from CACYBK010000098.1 coordinate 4,450, forward strand.
ATGGCGGCATTATCATAAACTGATCGTGTATAATCAAGATATCCCTCAGGTATCTCATTTGCCATTATCAAAGATAATTCAAGCGGCTCCAGGATTCCCGCCTCAACTCTCTCCCTGCTCATGACATAATGGATCGGCGGACAATTGTACACATTCCAGGGAAGCAGTAGAAAGCTGTCGTGGAAGATGAGATTTAATATATCCTGTTCAGGAAAATATAATATTTTCTTGTTCAAATGAGCCAGTTTAAGTATCGCTTTGCCTCCGCCGATCTTTTGTATGAATTCAAGGGAAAAGATCATAAATCCGGCATTAAAATACGGCCTGTCATTACGAAGCCCTAAGCGGGCAAGGTTATTTCCCATACCAAAGAAATGCCCGAAAACATCCTCGCAGGCAGCGAGCCCGCATGAAGACACATCCTTTGAGAATATCTCTGAAATGTCACGTTTTACGGCCATGTCGATATCCATGCAAACTATCTGCTTCAGGCCTTCAGGCAAATGATCAAGACCCGCAAATTTGAAATATATCTCCTTCGGGAATTCTTCCGTTACCGGCAGACCTTCAAACACGTTTGCATCCATCGGCATGAGAACAAGCTTTACATCAGGCCAGCGTGAGACAAAGGAAACAAGGTCAGAGGTGTCATCATCCGAAAGATCTTCATAGAAGAGGTAGAAATCAAGCGGATATGAATTTGTCGAAAAAAGTGAGGTCCACATTATCTTCAGCGGATCTATGTATTTTCTGTTAACAACAGACATAAACGCCCTTTGGTTTGGCATCTTTTTTGCTCCTTTTTCGGGACTGACCAGAGGCACGAAGCCTCACTCAAGTATATTACTCTCGTACTTTTTTATCTCCTCGATATATTTCTGCCCTATCTCGCTTATGATCGATGAATTTCTGGCTATATAACCTATCGTCATCCTCTCGTTTGTATCAAGCCTGATCGCGCAGTAATCCTTGCCGTTCAGGTCGCCGCAGAGGATCCCCGAACACAGGGTATAGCCGTTGACCCCCTTCATGAGATTGATCATCGTGGCTCTGTCATTTGCGCGGATCATCTGCTTGTATTGATGCGTGCTCAAGACCTCCTCCGCGTAATATGCCGAATTGTACTCTTTCTGGTCAAATACCAGGCAGGGATAGTCGTCAAGCTCTTCAAACGTAATAGGCTCGCCGCTTTTCAGTTTTTTTGCGGCCAATGGATTTTTCTTACAGATATAAACATATATCCCGCAGTCAAACAGCGGCTCAAAATAAAGGCCCGCCTCCGAGAGCACCTTGAGCAGCACCCGCTTATTGAAATCATTAATATACAAAAGCCCGAGTTCGCTCTTCTGGTTTTTGACATTATCTATGATCTCATGCGTCGTGGTCTCATGCGCTTCGAACTCATATTCATCATAGCCGTACTGCTTTACAAGTTCTATAAAGGCCTTGACAGCGAATGAATAATGCTGCATCGACACGCTGAAATGCTTCTTGATATTGGTCTTCGAAACATATTTGGCGTCCAATATATCGTACTGTTCTACTACCGCTCTCGCGTAGCCTATGAATTCTGTCCCCTTGGTAGTGAGTGTAATGCCGTTCTTAGAACGAATGAATATGTCGAAGCCCAGTTCGTCTTCAAGCGCATGCATGGCTCCCGTGAGGCTCGGCTGGGAGATGAAGAGCTTCTTTGCGGCATCATTTAACGAATTTTCCTTTGATATCGCGATCGCGTATTTGAGCTGATTGAGTGTCATAAAGCCCCCTCATTCCAGTGAAAGACAAAGATCAATAAAAGCCTTTTCCTTCCCGTTTGATTCAAAAGAAAACTGCTGATACTTCGACTTGTCACCCTTCCAGTAAAGGAACATCCACGGTCCGCTGCTTCCGGAATCAGCGGAATCGTCCCTTGCAGTGACAGTTCCATTGCTTATTGTCTCAAAAAAGGCCTTCCACTGCTCTTCGGAAAGCTCTATCGTCCCGCTTTTCGTAGTATCTTCTTCAGTACAGGGTCCGTATCTTCCCTTCCTATCCCGGGTCTCATGGAAGAACATATACTTTTCGCCCTCAACAAAAAACCTGTACCTCTGATAGAAAGCGTCGAAGTTGATATTCTCTTTTGTGTAATAAAAGTCCTTGATATCCTCTGATGTGATATCCTTTCCCACTATCTTTTTGTTCCCGAAAAGATTCATCGAAGGGCCCTCCCCGTTTGAAGAAAAAGCGCAGCCTGATAGTGTCATTAATTGCATTGCCATGACAATTGAAAAAAACAATGCCCGTTTTCCAAAAGCTTTAAGTCTCATAGCGCCTCCTTGTCCAAAAAGAAAAATGGTCCCTCAACTCCGTCCCCTGGGGTCATTCAAAAAGAAAAATGGTCCCTCAACTCCGTCCCCTGGGGTCATTTTTCGAAGAACGTGTCGAGCTTTGCCTTCAAAGACTTCTTGTCGATGGTCTTTAAAAGATAATCCACGGGCTTTAAGTCAAGCACCGACATCACGCTGTCGCGGTCGTTCTTTCCGGTGAGAAACATCACGGGAATAGATCCGGAATCCGATTCGCTCCGCAGCATTTCAAGGACCTTGGGCCCGTTTGTGACAGGCATCTCGTAATCAAGGAGGACGAGGTCCACCTTGTTCTTTGCAAGATATTTGATCGCCTGTATACCGGAAGCAACCATCCCTACATGATAATAGGGGCTCAGCCATTCATAAATGAGCCTCATATAGGTAATGTCATCATCAACTATCAATATGCTCTTTTTCCTGTTCTCCCCGGCCTCGGTATCAAGATAATGCTTTATCGTCTTTAAAAGTTCCTCCATTTCAAGGGGCCTGAGGAATTCCCGAAGTATCAGCGTTTTTGGAATTGTCTTTTTTACATGCTCTATCGATTCCGCATTTCCTATGACGATGATCCTTCTGTCCGTATCCGAAGCCACATCCTTCAGGAAAACGAGGCACTCGCTTTCGTCCTCGACTCCCTCGTCAGCAAAGGCTATATAAAGCTCGGCCTCGTCTTTCAAGGCCTCTATCCTTTTGATATCTGTACCGACAGCCTCTGCAGCTATCCCGGTCTGATCGAGCTTCGAGATCAGCCCGCCCGCAAGGAAGCCTTCGGCGCGGCCTATAACTATTATCTTTCCAAAATCTCTCCCTGAATATCCTGTCATGATCCCTCCAGATTGATCGTTATTACGATGCCTTGAGCATCTCCTCTATGGAGTCCCAGTCGAGCATCAAAAGATGCTCCTTTATCCTGTCAAAGAATTCGCGTTCCTTCTCATCAAGAGTAAGGTCGGAAAGCTCTTTCAAAACGCTCTCGGCTTCTCCAAAGTCCATAGTGTCGCATGCAGAAAGAAGCCTTTCCTTTGCTTCTTCGACCATCTCCTTTGAAGCCAAAGGCCCCTTCTCCTTTTCATCAAGCGCACCCGAAAGCCTCTCGTAAAGGTCCCTGTACTGGTCAAGAAGCGAAGACGTATTTTCCTTTATGAAGTCGATATTTCCTTCCTTTCCTGCCTCCTCAAGCTTCATCGAAAGGTCGGAAAGGCGCTCCGCTCCAATTATCCTTGCAGCGCTCTTTAACGCATGAACCTTTACGGTATAGTTTTCGATATCCTCTGAAACATAATACTGCCCTATCTCATCGGCTTTTGCCAAAGCAGTATCCGCAAATACCCTCGCGACAGATATCAGGCTCTCCTCCGAGCCGCAGTTTTGAACTCCCTTGTCAACATCAAGTACCGGGATCACCTTCAGCCTCTGAAAGACATTGTGGTCCTTTGCCCCTTCACCGTCCTTTTTCTCAAAGTCCCAGAGGTCCTTGAAGCCATGCCAGATATCGCTTCCGTCGGAATTCTCGTTCATCAAAAAGTCCTTGTCCTCATCTATCATGAGGAGCATTGCCTTTGCGGGCACAGGATCAAATATTGTACCTATGCAGCGTTCGATCTCGGCACGAACCTGTTCCTGCGTCTTTGGCTTGCTGTAGGTACGGGTGGAGGTCATAGCGTCATAGCAGTCCGCAACACAGACTATCCTTGCCTTTTCGGGGATCTCCTCGCCCTTCAGCCCGTCGGGATAGCCGTTGCCGCCAAATCTTTCGTGATGGGACCTTGCTCCCTCGGCAAGGGATGGCATGTCAGAGATATTCCGAAGTATCTCATAGCCCTTGATCGTATGCTCCTTTATCTCCGCGAACTCATCATCCGTAAGCTTTGAATCCTTTGTGATGATGTCCTCGTGGATACCTATCTTTCCGATATCATGCATGAGGCCGATCTCATAGAGTTCCTCCTGCTCCTCCCTGCTCTTTCCCATTCGCCGTGCGATCTCGGCAGAATATGCCGCGACGCGTCTTGAATGACCATTTGTATAATGGTCCTTCATATCTACAGCCCTTGAGAGCGCCATCATCATCTCCCTCGTAAGCCTGTTCGCGCGGTCACTTTGAGTATCCGCCTCCTGCCGAAGGTCACCCTGAAGGTGGTGGGATTTGATCGTTCTCTTGATACGTTCCCTCAGTGTTTCAGGTGCAAAGGGCTTTCGCACGTAGTCTTCTGCCCCTGAGTAGAAGCCTTTTTCCTCAGACTCCGCATCCCCTTCTCCTGTGACAAGTATCACGGGGATGTCCTTCGTCTGCGGCTTGCTCTTTAATGAGGATAATACATCAAAGCCGCTCTCTGAACCCAGCTTTACATCAAGAAGGATGAGCGACACATCATTTTCTTCTGCCTTCCTGATCCCTTCTTTTCCGTCAAATGCGAAGAGGAGCTCGTATTTGTCCTCCAGCTGCTCCTTCAAAAGCGCGTGGATCGTATCATCATCATCGATCAGAAGTATAGTGTCCTTTGCTCTTTCTTCTGCTTTTTCGGGATCTTGGGCAGGAAGCTGCTTTTCCTTTGGAAGTATGCGCATCAGAAGCTTTTCAAGCCGCTCGGGATCTACAGGCTTTGATAAAAAATCAAAGAAGCCTTCTCCTATATATCTTTCCCGCGCGCCTGAAAGAGCGTTTGCCGTAAGAGCTATAAATACAGTGTTTTCGACTTCCGGACGCTTTTTCATTTCGTGAAGGGTCTCGATCCCGTCCATGTCCGGCATCATATGATCAAGGAAAATGGCGTCATAGGAATGAACTGCTGCAAGTGAGAGCGCCTCTTTTCCGGACTGCGCTGTATCGACCTGAAGGAGGGTCTTCTTCAAAAGATTTTTGATGACAGTGAGGTTCACCTCTGTATCGTCGACCACCATTATCCTTGCGTCAGGCGCTGTAAAGCTCTCCTGATAGGAAGCGATCTTCCGCCCTCCCTCGAGGCTCCCCGTAATGTCTCCGATGGGCTCTTCGGAAACCACTCCCTGCTCGACCGAAAAAGAGAAGGATGAGCCCTTGCCGTACTCGCTTGAAACCGAAAGCTTCGTTCCCATGAGTGAGAGCAGTTCCTGCACTATACTCATGCCAAGGCCGGTGCCCTCGATGTGCCTGTTCCTCTTTTCCTCGATCCTCTGAAAAGGCGTAAAGAGGGCTTCCATATCCTCTTCCTTTATCCCAATCCCGGTATCCGTCACCTTAAAGGAAAGGCTGATCCTCTTGTCTTCGCCTTCTCCCGGGGTCTCTTCAAAATCCACCTCCATCGAAACAGAGCCGGTATTCGTATATTTCACGGCGTTTGTGAGAAGGTTCATCACGCACTGCCTGATACGGATCTCATCGCCGAAAAGAAGATGCGGGATCTCTTCATTCACCTTCAGTTTGAAATCAAGTCCCTTCTTTACCGCGCGGTCCCTTATCATATTGGTAAGGTCATGAATAAGTGACGCGAGCTCGTACTGGACAGGAATGATCTCAAGCTTTCCTTCCTCGACCTTTGAAATGTCAAGGATGTCATTGATGAGAGAAAGCAGCGTTTCTCCCGCAGACTGGATATCTGCGGCATAGGAAAGGGTATCCTTCTCCCTGCTCTCACGAAGTATCATCTCGTCCATCCCGAGAACCGCATTGAGAGGTGTTCTTATGTCATGGGACATATTTGCCAGGAAGGTGGATTTCGCCTGATTCGCTGAATCCGCGATAGCCTTCTGCTCCTTGAGTTCTTCCATGTAGCGAAGATGCTCTGTGTCATCATTAAATACATAGACTGTTCCGACTACTTTTTTCCTGCGCCTGAGCAGATTTTTCTCGGGGACATATTTCCTGTCTCCTGAAATATAGATCTCACCGCTCTTTGCAAGCGCCTCTATCTTTTCAAGCGTCTCCTCTCTTTTGTCTGAAAGCCCGGGGAAAAGCTTTCTCGCGGGTTCATTGTAAAAGCCGGTTTCATTATTTTTGTCAACAGCTATGATCGCTTCGGACAGCCTGTCAAGGACAAAGTCCTCGGCAAGACGCCTCGTATCGAGAAGGTCATATCGAAGGAGCGCGATAAGGAGGAACAGGGCGGATACAGCGTAGCCAAGCATTGTCATGTCGTAGGCTTCCCCGATCCCTGTGATCTCCAGTATGAAAAAGACAGCGATCGCGAGTATGGAAACTATGACAAAAAGAGTGCCCCGCCTTTTCCTCATCTTCTTTTCCTTGGATAACTTCTTCAAAAGGAAGGCGATCCCGACGATCACGTACACAAGGATAACAATGTTGTAGAGGATATGAACCGGTCCGTATCTGTAAACAAGATGAGGGAAGAACCCTGACCTTGTATATCCGATCTCGGTATAATAAAGATGATTGTGTCCTGCGGTGATCACCGAAATATAGATAAAGACATGGAGGATCAGCAGGATGTGCATCATTACCTTTGTCCTTTTTGTCATCCTGTTGCAATAGTTAAGGACAAACAAAAGCAGGGCAAATGGAATAAAGGCTCTTCCGAGATATGAAAGCTTCTGGCTGATAAGTGCCTCACTCTGAGTCTGGGCCAGCATTACAGCCGTATAGCCCACATTGTTTATGAGAGACGACATGCAGTAAAAGAACAACGCCCCGTGGGTCTTGTTCCTCCAGTTCGTAAATATCAGGGCACTCGCAGCAAATATCGCCGCGATCGTAACAAATTGCACAATTAGTAGTGCGTGATATGTGTCCATCGTTTTCTTCCCCCGCTGTTTGCTTTGAAAACAACTCAATTATTATAGCATAACACTCCCTTTCATATACTTTTTTCCTATGCAGTGAGGTCTATGCTGCTTTCGGAATTTATCATACCGTAAAGGTATTGTAATTCCAATATTATAAGTATTTTATTTATTACATTATCTTCTCTATAATCCTCCTTGAGCTTTGAAAAAAAGCACGGAATTTTATGGACAACAAAAGGAGGACGGGTATTATGGAAGAATTATTGTCTACGATCGACGGAAAGGTTTTTGGCGTATGGTTTTTGATCGGGGCTGCGCTTGTGTTCTGGATGCAGGCAGGCTTCGCGATGGTCGAGACAGGCTTCACAAGAGCGAAAAACGCCGGAAATATCATAATGAAGAACCTCATGGATTTTTGTATCGGAACGGTGGTCTTCATCCTTGTGGGCTTCGGGCTCCTGCTCGGAGAAAATGCACTGGGCGGGTTCCTCGGGCTCCCCACCTTTGATATCTTCAGTGATTACAGTTCCTTTGACTGGTCAAGCTTCGTATTCAACCTGGTCTTTTGCGCAACGACAGCGACCATCGTTTCCGGAGCAATGGCGGAGAGAACCAAGTTCCTTTCATACTGTGTTTATTCCGCAGTGATCTCCGCAGTGATATATCCGATAGAAGCCCACTGGACCTGGGGCGGCGGCTGGCTTGCCGAAATGGGCTTCCACGATTTCGCGGGATCAAACTGCATACATATGGTCGGCGGGCTTTGTGCACTGATAGGTGCGGCGATCCTCGGTCCCCGTATCGGGAAATTCGGTCGCGACAAGAACGGAAAAGTCACAAGCGTTAACGCCTTCCCCGGGCACAACCTTCCCATAGGTGCTCTTGGTGTTTTCATCCTCTGGCTCGGCTGGTACGGCTTCAACGGAGCGGCAGCAACATCTGTTGAACAGCTTGGTTCGGTCTTTGTCACTACTACCATAGCTCCCGCAGTAGCGACTGTCGTCTGCATGATATTCACCTGGGTGAAATACAAGAAGCCAGATGTATCCATGTGCCTGAACGCTTCCCTTGCAGGGCTTGTGGCGATCACTGCCCCCTGCGACTCCGTTGATGCGGCGGGTTCAATAGTAATAGGCGCGGTTGCCGGACTCCTCGTGGTATTCGGAGTATGGTTCTGTGATAATGTGATCCACGTGGACGACCCTGTCGGCGCTGTGGCAGTCCACTTTATGAACGGAGTATGGGGAACGATAGCCGTAGGCCTTTTCTCAACCAATACGGTCCCGGGCTACAGCATCGCAAACGCAAACGGAACAGAGCTTGTCGGCCTCTTCTACGGCGGAGGCGGAGAGCTTCTCGGGATACAGATTATAGGCCTCCTCGCGACAGCAGGCTGGACGGCGGTAACAATAACCATTGCCTTTCTTGTGATAAAGAAGCTGATCGGTCTTCGGGTATCGGAGGAAGAGGAGATCAAAGGCCTCGACAGCACGGAGCACGGACTTCCGAGCGCTTATTCAGGCTTTGCGATAATGGATGTTTCAAACACTCTGAATGTCGACGCAAATGAGAATACGGATCTTGGTGTGGATGCTTATGAAGAAGCGTCACCTGCGATGAGGGACGCTGCCGTAAAGGTAGTGAAAGAGCCTGCCCTTTCAAAGGAATTCGATTCCGGAATGCACAAGGTCACAATAGTCTGCAAGCTTGCAAAATTCGATGTCTTGAAGAAGGCCTTGAACGAGCTTGGCATCACAGGCATGACAATGAGTCAGGTCATGGGCTGCGGTATCCAGAAGGGTTCTTCCGACCGCTATCGTGGCGCTGTCATCGACTCAACGCTGCTCCCGAAGGTCAAGGTCGAAGTCGTGATCGCAAAGGTGCCTCTCGAGGACCTCATCGAGACCGCAAAGAAAGCGCTCTACACCGGCCACATCGGAGACGGAAAGATCTTTGTCTACAACGTAAGCCGTGTAGTAAAGGTACGTACCGGAGAAGAAGACTTTGCCGCTCTTCAGGATGTTGAGTAAATGAATAACAAAAGCGCTGCCGCCCGATTTTCGGACAGCAGCGCTTTTTTGTTTCCACTGAGCTTGCATCAGTATTGCTTCAGATGGATCGCAAAGCCTGCGATCTCCTTATCAAGATAAACGAACTTCATCGATCCGTCCTCGTTGTAGGTAGCAGTATCCATCTTCACCCCCATCCCGGTAGACTTGAAGTATTCGGCTGCCTTGTTCACATCATGAGCTCCAATAGCGATATGACCTTTCTCGCCCGGACCATCCTTTTTCATGATCTCAACAAGGGGTGAAGCAAAGATCGAAGAGTTTCCGAACTTCGGGATGAACCCCATCAGAGTACGGAATTCCTCAGCTATTCTCTTTGCATCCTCTTCCCCATCTGCGTTGATCCCTATGTGGAGCACGCACAGATCCAGTTCTTCCACTGAGTTGAATTCTTCTGCCATAAGACCATCCTCCTTTATTATTTTTTCTTTGCCTGCTTTTTCTTCAGCGCTTCAAGCTGCTGCTTCATCTTTTTCATCTCGGCCTCTTTTGAGTCCTTGTTTTTCTTTCCGAATTTACTCATTTTTTCACCTCTATCTTTTTGCGTTGACCATGATATTATAACAGAAAGTTCCACTTCATGTGTTTTTTCAAACCGGGATTGCCGGAATGTATCGCCTTCCGGTGAGAGTATAGCACGACCACATGATGTTTGAAAGAAAGTATTGGAGAAAGGCGGCAGGTAAGGCATTCCGCTCTTAGTATGTTATACTTTACAGAAGTTAATTAAGGAGATTTTTGGTATGAAGATATATGTGGATTTTGATGACTGCCTCTGCGAGACGGCAAGGTATCTGTCCGTTCTCGCAAAAAACCTTCTTTCGAAGGACGTGCCATATGAAAAGATCAGATTCTTTGATCTTCGAAAGACATTTGAGCTGGATGAAGAAGAATACCGTCTCCTCATGACTGAGGCTCACACAAAAGAGGCTCTTCTTTCATACGAGGAGACAGAGGGCGCTTCAAAGGCATTGAATGACTTGATCGACGAAGGGCATGAAGTCTCAGTTGTAACCGGCCGGCCGGCTGAAACATATGAAGCCTCAAGACTCTGGCTCGACGATCACGGTCTTTCAAGAGCAGCTCTTTTTTGCCTCAACAAATACAAGCGTGACAACTTTTACAAGGATCAGCGCTATTCCCTTTCGCTGTCTGACTTTTACAAAATGGATTTTGATCTTGCGATCGAGGACTCTCCCGAGGCCTTCAAGATCTTTGACAATTTCCCCGGTATAAAAGTTCTGGTCTTTGACCGTCCCTGGAACATAGATGCCCCTCTCCCCAAAGATAATTTCAAAAGATATAAAAGCTGGGAAGAGATCAAAAAAGCCGTCTCAAAGCCTATTTTA